>NZ_JBRUGW010000035.1:0-18846 GCF_053206505.1 Streptococcus fryi
TCGATGGTGTGATTGAACTTGAGCCAGATTATGCAGAAGAAGTCAATGAAAAGCTCAAGCTAACTTTTCCAGATGTCTCAGCCGTCCTTGTTCCTGTTTCTGAAATTGAAGATGTTGCTGATGAACATGTCGAAGAAAAACCACGCAAGAAAAAACCACGCAAGGAAAAATCAGATGAAACACCAGATGAAACAAGTGATTTAGCTGCTGAATAAATAAGGGGTGGTAACACCCTTTATTTTTAAAAAGGGAGGTTATCTTACTGACTCAACAAATCGGTCTAAAATTGCCCGATAATATCAACGAAGTCACAAACACAGCTTTGACCTTGCTTGTTTTGTTGGGGGTCATCAATGATCCAACAACAGCAGGGATTTCTGATAGCGATAGAGCGTTAAGCTATCGTGAACCAAACTAAGAGGGGGAAAACAGTGAAAGCGATAGGCAAGTTACTCATAGCGATTGCGTTATATGTCTTGTTGTATATCGCTTTCTTTCCTTTTTTCTGTATGATTTTATTTTTGGAGGAATATTATGGCAACAGTAAATGAAGTAGTACAATTTAATGTCAATCTTGCTCATTCTGGAATGGGAGTAGACAAGGATTTAGTTCATGGTTTTCAGTGTGCGGATGTTCCCTGCTACACAGCTAAACATTTTTTCGGAGTTGATTTGTGGGGGAACGCTATTAATTTGTTAGATTCTGCAGAGTCAGCAGGTTGGCAAGTCGTGCGTACGCCTACTAACGAAAAACCACGTAAAGGTGCGTTCTTTGTTCAGTCGGTACTTTATCACGAATTTGGGCATACTGGTATGGTGTATGAGGATAGCGATGGCTACACTATGAAAACTGTCGAGTAGAACATTGATGGGAATTGGGATGCACTTTATGTTGGGGCTCCAGCACGTTTCAACACTAGAGATTTTACTGGTATAACTGGTTGGTTCTATCCTCCTTACGAAGATGGAGGCGTAGCAGTCCAAATTGAGCCTACAAGCCAAGAAATTGAACTGTATCCAGAGAACGGGACATTTACATTAGGTGAAGTGCCTATCAACGTTAGACGAGCTCCTAGTCTTAATGGTGAGGTTGTCGCAGTCTATGAACCAAGCCAATCGGTGAAATATGATAGCAAAGGTTCAGCAAACGGCTATCGCTGGATTTCTTACATTGGATCATCAGGTAAGCGTAATTATATGGCGATTGGCCAGACAGACCAAAACGGTAATCGTATTAGCTTGTGGGGAACACTCAAATGATTTATGTGATATAATAAAATAGCCTTTGGATCCAACACAACCACCCTCGATTAGTTCGGGGGTGGTTGTTACGTTGAAAAATCTTGGTATGTTTGTTATACTAATCTTAATGAAAGCGAGGAAATTTATGGGCGGATTTTACAATTTATATCTAGATGAAACGAAATACAATAAAGACGGACAAATAATGTATGGAATAGCAGGGATGGCTATCCTGGATAACAAAGTAAGAAATATGGGTAGTATGTTAGGTCGTTTAAAAAGTGATTTGTGGTCTTCAACACTCTCTTACCCAGAAGCTAAAAATATTGTCCTTCATATGTCAGATATCCGCTCCGCTAACACTAGGTTCAATCCGTATTATAATGTTTTTAACGCTAGGTCTAACAAAAGAAAGATATTTGAAGGGATAGAGAATATTTTGGCTAGTAATAATTGCTTCGTTTTTGGTGCAATGGTAAATCTTAGTTCTTTATCCGAAAAATATAACTTTACTCCTAGTTATTATAGAGGAGATGGTATTTGTTTAACGCATATTATTAATAATTTTGTTTGTTTTCTTAAGCACCACAGAGCTAGGGGACGTATTATTTTCGAGAGTAGAGCAGATCATATTAATAACAATTCCGATTTAGCCTTACAAAAACAATTTTATAAAATTTTGACTCACGGAACCCTTATTTACAAAGCTGTAGATATCCAACAAGCTATCACAGATATGCAATTCAAAAGAAAAGTAGAGAATGATGCAGGTTTGCAAATTGCTGATTTTATCCCCTCGCATTTTATGATAAATTTTTGTGGAAATAGCCAAGCTAAAATTAATATCTATAAAACTTTAAAAAAATTAAGATATTCTGGGAAGACATCCCAAGGAGAAAAAGATTCTAAGCTGTTCGGTGTTTGTTATATTGAATAAAAATTCTTGACGAAAAAATGATATAGTGTATAATATATATAACGAGTGTGTTTAAGATTAGTTTCTTGTGCCTTTTTGGGCAGTCATACATCGTATTAATAATAACTTCAAGGAGGGGCAGGTTTTGGCAAATGCTGATTCCAAGTAGTTAACTCTACGAACCCGACCTCCTTTCTAGACAGAGGCCTCATACGGGGCCTCTTGTCCGTTTTTATTAGTAATACTTCCTGTGCAATCATAAGGATACTTTTTTATTGCTCGGAATTTACTTGGAAAATTAAAAAACATAGTAAAATCAACGTTTTCAGCCGTTGAGGAATTTACCTAGAAAATAAAATCGACAAAATAGCGATTTTGTTAATAATTATCTTGATATAAAAGTTATTTATCGACAAATTGGCATTTTTGACAATAAAAACCCCTCAGCTTTGTAGCTGGGGGCTTTTTTAATGTTCTTTAGTCTTTAGTTCGTTAGCTAATTCAGACATTGCTATGGCAGTTTTTAATTTCATATTCATAATATCTGAATCACCATTTTTATATTTATCAACTGCCTGTGAAGAAATACCACATTTTTTACCTATCATGTAAGAAGTGTGATTATCTAGTAGCCAGGCAATGTTTTCGATATTGATGTTAAAAATCATGTGTTACCTCAATAAGAACCAGAGTGTAAAAGCAATGATAATAACCAAAAGAAATTCTAACTTTTCTCGTTTAGTTGTTTTTCTGATGTTATATTTTACTTTCATGGTGTTTTTTGTTATTATTTAAGTACACCCCCGAAGGGGTGGATAGTGATTGCTCACTATCCAATTTCGATATGCCATTCAAGAACGAAGATTAACAAGTTGATTTTGATTACTAGCTTGTTTGTCTTTAACTTGAGTGGTCTTTTTTGGTACTCAAACAATTTTCTCTCCTTTCGTTTTTTCCTTGTCTAAGGTTGCTCCTTATCAACCTTACATATATATTATATAACTAAAGTTGTATAATGTCAAGTGTTTTGATAATTTTCTTCGAATAGTTAATTAGGAGGGCAAGACATGTTTTATAGATATTAATGTTTTATCATTATTATCAACACCCGTCAAACACCCGTCAACTTGTTTTAGGTTTATGTGTTTTATTGCTGTGTATGTAACAAAAATTAGCTAAAATCAATATATCGGCAAAGCAAAAGGGGAGAAAAAAGGGCGTTTTATCCCCTCCTCTCCTTTTATCCCCTTGATTTCATGGGCTTTAAGGGGGTATTGCCCACCATTTTTCAGTTGTGAGCAGTGAGATTGTGGTAAAATAAGCTTATCATTCTTTATGAAAAGGCTTAACTAAGCTGATAGGCTAGTTTTTTCTTGTCATATTCGTGGTGATATGGTATACTGTTATTAAGTTATGAATAAGAAAGGAGGCGAAGTTGAACACTTCGCCTCTTATCCATATCAGATATAAAAAGAAGGAGGATACATTTATCGCAACGATTGTTGAATTAGTTACCGAAGTCGTGACTCCCTTGATTGAGGAACCCTTTGAATTGGTTGATGTAACCTATGAAAAAATGGGTGGCGACTATGTGTTGAGTGTATTGGTGGATAAACCGGAAGGCATTACTGTCGAAGATACAGCCTTATTGACCGAAGTCATTAGTCCTGCTTTGGACACTATTAAACCAGATCCTTTTCCAGAAAATTATTTCTTGGAGGTATCCAGTCCAGGTTTAGAGCGTCCTCTCAAAACGAAAGAAAGTCTCAAAGCAGCTGTTGGTTCCTATATCAATGTGAGTTTATATAAGGCAATTGATAAAATCAAGGTTTTTGAAGGCGATTTGCTAAGTTTTGAAGACGAAGAGTTAGTCATAGCTTATAGGGATAAAACCCGTGACAAAACAGTTACGATTCCCTATCAAACGATTGCTAAAGCCAGAATGGCGATTAAATTTTAAGGATTATCTAAAGAAAGGAAACCTTGTAAACGAACAAGGCTTAACACTATGAGCAAAGAAATGCTAGAAGCCTTCCGTATTTTGGAAGAAGAAAAACATATTAACAAGGCAGATATCATCGAGACAGTGACAGATTCTTTAAAAGCAGCTTACCGTCGTCGTTTTGGTCAATCTGAAAGTGCAGTAGTTGAATTTGATGACAAATCAGGTGACTTTAGAGTTTTTACAGTCCGTGAAGTCGTTGAGGAAGTTTTTGACAGCCGTCTCGAAATCAGTCTCAAGGATGCCTTAGCCATCAGTTCTGCGTATGAGCTAGGTGATAAAATTCGCTTTGAAGAATCGCCTCGTGAATTTGGACGTGTAGCAGCTCAATCTGCTAAACAAACCATTATGGAGAAAATGCGTCGTCAGATGCGTGAAGTGACGTACAATGAGTACAAGCAACATGAGAGTGAAATCATGACTGGTACGGTTGAACGTTTCGATGACCGCTTTATTTATGTGAACTTGGGAACGATTGAAGCACAGTTGTCAAAACAAGACCAAATTCCAGGAGAAACTTTCAAGTCGCATGATCGCATTGAAGTTTATGTCTACAAAGTTGAGAACAACCCAAGGGGTGTAAGTGTCTTTGTCAGCCGTAGCCACCCTGAATTTATCAAACGCTTGATGGAACGTGAGATTCCAGAAGTGTTTGAGGGTGTTGTTGAAATCATGGCGGTTTCGCGTGAAGCAGGAGATCGCACTAAAGTTGCTGTTCGAAGCCACAACCCTAACGTTGATGCCATCGGTACCATCGTTGGTCGTAAGGGTGTCAATATTCAAAAGGTTATCAGCAAGTTCCATCCTAAACGTCTTGATCCCAAAACAGGTCTCTTAGTACCAGTTGAAGAAAATATCGACGTTATTGAGTGGGTTGAAGATGAAGCAGAATTCATTTACAATGCCATTGCACCAGCAGAGGTTGACCAAGTTATCTTCGATGAAGTTGATAGCAAGCGTGCCTTGGTTGTTGTACCAGATAATAAATTGTCCCTTGCCATTGGGCGTCGTGGGCAAAACGTTCGTCTAGCTGCACACTTGACAGGCTTCCGTATTGATATTAAGTCTGCAAGTGAGTTCGAAGCTATGGAAACTAATCAAGCTGAAACAGAAGTGGAAGTTTCTGACGAACAAGATTAACAAGCGAGGTGTTTTATGGCAAAAACAAGAAAAATACCTTTACGCAAATCAGTGGTCTCTGGAGAAGTAATTGATAAACGTGATTTGTTACGTATTGTCAAAAACAAAGAAGGGAAAGTGTTCATCGACCCAACAGGTAAACAAAATGGCCGTGGAGCTTATATCAAATTAGATAATGAGGAAGCCCAATTAGCCAAGAAAAAACAGGTATTTAACCGTAGTTTTTCAATGGAAGTACCAGAAAGTTTTTATGATGAATTAATTGCCTACGTTGACCACAAAGTAAAAAGAAGAGAGTTAGGCCTTGAATAATACAGAAAAACTCATGAATGTATTAGGTTTAGCACAACGAGCGGGAAAACTAATATCTGGTGAAGAATTGGTTGTTAAAGCTATTCAGTCAGAGACTGCTAAGCTCATTTTTCTAGCTCATGATGCAGGCCCTAATCTAACCAAAAAAATCAAGGATAAAAGTAACTATTATGAATTAGAAGTCTTTACAGTGTTATCAACACTGGAATTAAGCGCTGCTATCGGACGTAGTCGAAAGGTTATTGCCGTTACAGACGCCGGATTTTCAAAGAAAATGAGGACTCTTATGGACTAAAGAATAGGAGGACAAGATTTGTCTAAGAAAAGATTACATGAAATCGCAAAAGAACTTGGAAAAGCAAGTAAGGAAGTTGTCGAACGAGCAAAAGAGCTTGGTATGGAAGTTAAAAGCCATGCTTCATCAGTAGAGGCAGAACTAGCTCAGAAGATTATCGATAGTTTTTCGGCGATAAGCTCTAGTAAAACGACTACCAAGCCACCTGTCGAAAAAGCAATGACAGATAAAATTTCTGCGACAGATTCAAAAGCTAAAGTTGAGGAAGTAAAGTCAGAAGTGCTACAAGAAAAGCAAGTATCAGAAACTACTTCAACATCAGCTAGACCGAAAAGTCGTAATTTTAAAGCTGAGCGTGAAGCCCGTGCCAAAGCAGAAGCAGAACGTCGTCAGCAAAGAAGTGGTCATAGTGAAGCCCGTCGTAAAGACAGTAAACCTGAACAAAAAGGTTCAAAGCCTCGTTCTGACCGTCGTCAAGAACACCAAAGAGGTCGTGAAGAACGTCATCGTGATTCGCAGAGCAAAGGTGGACAAGTCAAAGGGCAACAAACTGTGCAAGGATCTGTTAAAGGAACGTTTAAAGAAAGACAAGCTCAAAGTCGTCCAGCTCAATCAGCTCCTAAAATTGACTTTAAGGCAAGAGCGGCAGCTTTAAAAGCGGAACAAAACGCAGAGTATTCACGTCAAAGTGAGGACCGTTTCCGTCAGGAACAACTTGCTAAGCAAAAAGCTGAACAGGAAGCCCAGCAAGCAAGAGCAGCAAAATTGAAAGCTGAAGAAGAGGCACGTCAAGCTGTGGAACGCCTGAAAGAAGCTGAATTAAATCAAACGACTTCAGCTGCACCTGTTCCACATGCTGTAGATAATAACTACAGCCGCAAAAAAGCGCGTCCAGAAAAATCACGTCACCAAGATGATGAGAATGAAGATGGACCTAAACAAAAAAATAAGAATAACTGGAAAAATCAGAACCAAGTGAGAAATCAAAAAACAAGTAACTGGAATAACAACAAGAAGAATAAAAAAGGTAAGGGTAATCAAAAGGAAGCTCCAAAACCAGTCACAGAGCGTAAATTCCATGAATTACCAAAAGAATTTGAATATACTGAGGGGATGACTGTCGCAGACATCGCAAAACGTATCAAACGTGAGCCAGCTGAAATTGTTAAGAAACTCTTTATGATGGGTGTTATGGCGACACAAAACCAATCCCTAGATGCTGATACTATTGAATTGCTTATGGTGGATTACGGTATTGAAGCCCGTCAAAAAGTTGAAGTTGATAATGCTGATATTGAGCGTTTCTTTGTTGATGAAGACTACCTAAATCCTGAGAATATGGTTGAGAGAGCGCCTGTTGTAACGATCATGGGACACGTTGACCATGGTAAAACAACGCTTCTTGATACGCTACGTAATTCGCGCGTGGCAACAGGAGAAGCTGGTGGTATCACACAGCATATCGGTGCCTACCAAATTGAAGAAGATGGTAAGTTAATCACTTTCTTGGATACGCCTGGACACGCGGCCTTTACAAGCATGCGTGCGCGTGGTGCTTCTGTGACAGATATTACCATTTTGATTGTGGCGGCAGATGATGGAGTTATGCCGCAGACGATTGAAGCGATTAACCATTCGAAAGCAGCCAATGTTCCAATCATCGTTGCTATTAACAAGATTGATAAGCCTGATGCAAACCCAGAGCGAGTTATCGGTGAATTAGCAGAGCATGGCATCATCTCAACAGCTTGGGGTGGTGACTGTGAATTTGTTGAAATTTCTGCCAAGTTCGGTAAGAATATCGAAGAATTGCTTGAGACTGTTCTTCTTGTCGCAGAAATCCAAGAATTGAAAGCAGATCCAACAGTCCGTGCTATTGGTACAGTTATTGAAGCACGTTTGGATAAAGGAAAAGGTGCGGTTGCAACCCTTCTTGTGCAACAAGGGACGCTGAATATCCAAGACCCAATCGTTGTCGGAAATACCTTTGGACGTGTCCGTGCTATGACAAATGATCTTGGTCGTCGCGTGAAGTCTGCAGCACCTTCAACACCGGTATCAATCACTGGTTTGAATGAGGCTCCTATGGCTGGTGACCACTTTGCTGTCTATGCAGATGAAAAAGCAGCACGTGCAGCAGGTGAAGAACGTGCTAAACGTGCTCTCTTGAAACAACGTCAAGCAACACACCGTGTTAGCCTTGAAAATCTCTTTGATACCCTTAAAGCTGGTGAAGTCAAATCAGTTAATGTCATCATCAAAGCCGATGTGCAAGGTTCTGTTGAGGCTTTAGCAGCATCATTGCTCAAAATTGATGTCGAAGGTGTTAAAGTAACGGTTGTTCACTCAGCAGTAGGTGCTATTAACGAATCAGATGTGACCTTGGCAGCGGCAAGTAATGCGATTATCTATGGCTTTAACGTGCGTCCTACACCTCAGGCTCGTCAACAAGCGGAAATGGACGATGTCGAAATTCGTTCACATAGTATCATTTACAAGGTGATTGAAGAGGTTGAGGATGCTATGAAGGGTATGCTTGATCCTGAATACCAAGAAAAAGTTATCGGTGAGGCATTGATTCGTGAAACCTTCAAGGTCAATAAGGTTGGCACAATCGGTGGTTTCATGGTTATCAATGGTAAAGTCACTCGTGATTCAAGTGTGCGCGTTATCCGTGATCGTGTGGTTGTTTACGATGGCAAATTAGCTAGCTTAAAACACTATAAAGATGACGTGAAAGAAGTGACAAATGGCCGTGAAGGTGGTTTGATGATTGAGAACTACAATGACCTTCAGGTTGACGATGTCATTGAAGCATACATCATGGAAGAAATTAAACGTAAATAAGACGACAAGGCTTGTCACCACTGCCTGAGTAATGCTTAGGCAATGGTTTGACAAAAGCTACTTATAACAATAAGGAGGCTGGGAGTAAGTCCCAACCTCTTTCTCACAAGATGACTAAGGAAAGGAGTTCCTATGGCAAATTATCGTGCAGATGCTGTTGGCATGGCTGTCAAACGTGAGGTCACAGAGATTCTTCAAAAGAAAGTTCGTGACCCTCGTGTTGCAGGTGTAACGATTACTGATGTCCAGATGCTAGGTGATTTATCAGCTGCTAAAGTCTACTACTCTATTTTGAGTGAGTTAGCGTCTGATAACAAAAAAGCCCAAGAGGGATTAGAAAAAGCTAAAGGTACGATTAAACGCGAACTTGGCAAACAGTTGACCATGTATAAAATCCCAGATCTTGTCTTTATCAAAGACGAGTCGATTGAATATGGTAATAAAATCGACCAAATGTTGCGTGAATTAGAACAGAAGAAATAATAATGTTAATCATACTGATGTGTTGATTAACAGGTTATTTGCGGTCGGGACAAATATCGTATTCTCAATAAAAAGCGAACAAGAATAGTTTTCTGCCAGTCAGAATCCTGTTTTGTTCGCTTTTTATCTTGGCTCTTTGTCAACTGTAGTGGGTAAATGAAAAGCTAACATCTGGAGAGAATCACATTGGTTCTCTCCTTTTTGATGTTCAAGGCAGTCAAAATCCTTCTCTATTTTCTGGTAGCCAGTTCAGGTCTGTCTTAAATTGGAACTCCTTTAGCTTTCTGATGACAGTTGATGTTGATACAGCTAGGGTTTGAGCGATAGAAGTCATGGTCACATTCTCAATGAGTTTCTGTGCGATTTTCTGATTAAGGATGACAGGTATCTGGTGATTTTTCTTGACTAGAGAGGTCTCAGCGACGGTTATTTTTCTGCAGTCATGGCAGCGAAAACGTCGCTTTCTCAACCGAATTAGTGTCTTGTAGCCGGCACATTCTAGATAAGGTATTTTGGATGCTTTCTGGAAGTCGTATTTGGCCATTTGACCTTGACAATGGTGACATTTTGGGGTGGGATAGTCCAGTTTAGCGATGATTTCCTTATGTGTTCCCGCCTCTTTATAATCCAAGATAGTGATATTAGGGTCTTTTATTCCGAGTAGGTTTGTGATAAAATCCTCGCTTTTTTATTTTTAGGCTCGGGAAGAACTAGTCACTCCCCTGACTAGTTCTTTATTCCATATGAGTCTTTCTAATGATGGTTTGCTTGCTTTTCATTATAGGCTATATGGGACTTTTTTGGTACTCAAAAGGCCCTATAATCTCTATGGTGGACTTACCCACTACAGTCTTATAGAGCCTTTATCTAAAAGTGCCAAATTATAAAATTGCTGTCACCCACAAGTACTGTAATAGTTGTGACAAGATTGGAAGTTTAATTAAGAAACGAAAAATAAGATTATGTTCCAATAGATTTTGGATCATAGAGATAGGAATGGTAGCTAGAATGGTTAATAGCATTGTTGTGAAAAATATAGATAGTAAAACTGAGAGTCCACCGCTAATGATTTGATAATGTGATGTATCAAAACGATGATGATCAACGAAATGTATAAACAGTCCTAAGAAACGTAAAAGCAAGAAGACAGCTACATAAATAATGGTAAATGCTACACCAGAATAAAATACTCGGTCTAATTCAAAGATATTAACGGTTTTGAAAAAAAAGACAGTTGATTCTTCGGTTGGACTAGCATAAGGTACCCATAAAGTGAGAGCATCCGCTAGTCTTTTATAGTAGAAAATAGAGAACATAAATGCTACTACTGCTGAAGTCGTGTAATAAGCTTGCAGAACAATCCCTCTAGAGTAGCCTATATAAAAATGCCAAGCAAAGATAAATAGAAGAAGTAGAGATATCATTCTTCAGTACCCTCTTTAGTCTCATCTGTCTTTAGATTTTCAGGTAGAGCAATCTTTTCTTCCTTTTGGACATTATCCATATCTTTGCTAGTCAGCTCCAATTCACGAGTTAACTGAACGGATAGACTATTAATAGCCATTAAAATAGCCACCGTTTCATCATCAGCTTGGGGTAATTTTGCTTTTATAGCTTCATATTTTTCTTTTGCCAAACGTTCCACTTCTTCCATAAATAAGTTATCTTTATCAGTTGTTAGGGTTAGTGGTTTATTTCCAAATACAAATTTATAACGGTTTTTTTGATTCATAACAGTCACCTCTTTCTTTTTCATTATACCTTAAAATATTCTTTTCGTAAAATGAGAGTCTTTATTATGAGTGTTTAATATGCAAAGATTAGTCGATGTGAAAGAAGACGAAAGGCTAATAAAACTTTCTTTAAAATGAGATAAGTCTAACTTGTTTTCTGATTTTATGGTAAAATAGTTCTTATGAATACGATTGTGATGTCAATGGGTCAAGGAAAGACAACGAGTATTGAAAAAGATTTGAAAAATTACCAGATTAAGGTGAACAATCTTCATGTTACTTTTGCGGCTAAATTGCCAGGTGTTTCTGTAACGCTTTATAATTCAGGTAAAATTGTCTTTCAAGGCGTAAAAGCTTTGGAACTGGCAAAACAGTTTGGTTATGTCTCCGATATTGAGACTCTACCTTCGCAAATAGCTCAATCTGTCACAATGATAGGGACGGATGAAGTTGGGAACGGCTCTTACTTTGGAGGCATTGCAGTTGTTGCTAGTTTTGTTACTCCTGAGCACCATACCCTATTAAAAAAATTAGGTGTCGATGACTCTAAGGCACTGACAGATATAAAAATTAGGCAGATTGCACCTATTCTTGAGAAAGAAATCCCACATAAAGCTTTATTGCTATCTCCTCAAAAATACAATGAAGTTGTTGGGGAAGGAAAGAAGCATAATGCTGTTTCTGTGAAAGTTGCCTTACATAATCAAGCCATTTTTCTGTTGCTCCAAACTGGACTAAGCCCTGAAATGATTGTCATCGATGCATTTACCAGCCAAAAGAATTACAAAAAGTATTTAATGAATGAAGTTAATCAATTCTCTAACCCTGTCTGTTTAGAAGAAAAAGCCGAAGGGAAATATTTAGCTGTTGCTGTTAGCTCTATCATTGCTCGGAAGCTATTTCTTGAAAATCTAGATAAGCTTAGTGACAGTTTTGGGGTTAAGATACCAAGTGGTGCTGGTCCTAAAGCAGATGAAGTTGCTAGTTTTTTATTGAAAAAGTATGGAATGGAATCGTTGCAACAATCGGCGAAATTACATTTTAAAAACACTGAGAAAGCTATAACATTAGCTTCCCGAAAGAGATAGCCAATAAATTGAAAGGACGTTTTTATGAAAAAATCACATTTAACCTCTTTTGTTAAAGAATGGGGCTTCTTCATTCTGTTTATGTCATTATTTTTCCTTTCCTATGTTTTTGTTTGGATGAATGTGAGTGTGGATGGTCATTCAATGGATCCTACTCTTGCTCATGGTGAGCGTCTTTTTGTTTTAAAAACAGCGAAAATTGATCGTTTTGATATTGTTGTTGCAGAGGAGACGGATGATAAAGGGGAGACAAAGAAGATTGTTAAGCGGGTTATTGGAACACCAGGTGATACCCTGAAATTTGAAAATGATAAACTTTATGTCAATGGTCATGAAGTTGAGGAGACCTATCTTGATAGTTATCAAGAGGAGTTTAAGGCTGATAAATTACAGTCCACATACTCATATAACAAATACTTTAGACAATTGGCAGAACAGTCATTGGCTTTTACTACAGATAGTCAAGGAAACCCTAATTTTACGGTTGTTGTACCTGAAAAACAATATTATTTATTAGGTGATGATCGCATTGTGTCGCAGGATAGTCGTGCGGTGGGTTCTTTTAAGGCAGATGACATTATCGGAGAAGTTAAATTCCGTTTTTGGCCATTGCCTGATTTGGGGCCAATTAAGGATCGCTAAGTATAAAGAGTGACATAAGATGATAGAATGTTAGAAGCTGGGTCTCTTGGTCCCAGCCTCTTTCACTATATTCCTGATGAAGAGAGAAAAAGGCATGGCTTATTATTTTACTGGTAGTATTGAACGTGTGATATTTGAAAATAGCACCAATTTTTTTAAGATAATACTGTTAAACATTGACGATACAGATAGTGATTTTAATGATTTTGAAATCATTGTTACTGGAACAATTGGTGAGGTTTTTGAAGGGGATAACTATACTTTTTGGGGTGACCTCAGTCATCATCCTAAGTATGGTGAACAATTAAAAGTGACGCGTTATGAGAAGTCAAAACCGTCTTCATCAGCTTTGATTAAGTATTTTGCAAGCGATCATTTTAAGGGAGTTGGGGTAAAAACAGCTGAACGTATAGTGAGTTTGTATGGTGAAAATACGATTGATGACATTCTTGCAGATCCGAGTAAACTTGATAGCATTAGTGGTTTTTCAAAAGTAGCTCGTGATAATTTTATAGCAACATTAAAAGTCAATTATGGAACAGAGCAAATCATAACAACACTTGTTCAGTATGGCTTAAGTAATAGGCTCGCATTTCAAATTTTTGAGCAATATAAAGAAGAAACATTAACGATTCTTAATCAAAATCCCTATCAATTGGTGGAAGATATTAAGGGAATCGGTTTTAAAATGGCGGATAAGCTGGCGGAAGAATTGGGTATTGAGAGTAATGCACCTGAAAGACTTAGAGCAGGACTCATTCATACGTTATTTGTAACTTGCTTAGAAGAGGGGGATACTTATCTCGAAGCTAGAGATTTACTGGAAAAGTCACTGCTTCTCCTTGAGGATAGTAGACAAATTGAAATTTCTCCTGAGGAACTTGCTGGTCAATTATCGCAGTTAATTTCAGAGGAAAAGGTAAAATCTATAGGCACAAAGATTTTTGAGAATAGTCTTTACTATGCTGAGTTTGGTATCCACAAACATTTAAACAGGCTGTTAGATACAAGTATAGGTAGTGCTATTCCTTTGGATGATATCAATCAGGTTATCACTGCGATTGAAGATAGTCAGGGTATTAACTACGATGCTGTTCAAAAAGAAGCTATTCAAACTGCACTTAATAGTAAGGTTTTTATTTTAACAGGTGGGCCTGGTACTGGGAAAACAACAGTGATCAATGGGATTATCGAAGCTTATGCCCAACTCCATAACATTGATTTGAATAAGACTGATATTCCTATATTACTGGCTGCTCCGACAGGACGTGCGGCTAGACGTATGAGCGAGTTGACGGGATTGCCAAGCGCTACTATTCACAGGCATCTAGGTTTGAATACAGATAATGATTATCAAGTTCTCGATGATTATTTGGATGCAGATCTGATTATCATTGATGAGTTTTCAATGGTTGATACATGGCTAGCTCATCAACTCTTGAGTGCTATATCGTCCCACACCCAAGTGATTATTGTGGGAGATGCCGACCAGTTACCGTCTGTAGGTCCAGGTCAAGTATTGGCTGATCTTCTCAATATTACGACAGTTCCACAGATAGCGTTAAAAAAGATTTTCAGACAGTCAGAAGACTCCACGATAGTAACCCTAGCTAATCAAATTAATTCTGGGAAGCTTCCAGATGATTTTACAGAAAAAAAGCCAGATCGTTCCTATTTTGAAGCGGATGCTAGCTATATTCCAGACATGATATTAAAAATTGTTTCTGCCGCTTTAAAAAGTGGTATTCCCAAAGAAGATATTCAGATTCTGGCACCTATGTATCGTGGTCAATCAGGGATTACACATTTGAATGCAATTTTACAAAATACTTTAAATCCAAAGGAAGAACAGCTTGAATTTATCTTTCAAGAGCAAGTTTTTAGGGAAAATGATAAGGTTTTGCATCTTATCAATGATGCTGAGCAAAATGTTTTTAATGGAGATATTGGTTATATCAAAGACTTAATCCCAGCTAAATATACAGAGTCTAAACAGGATGAGATGGTTATTCAATTTGATGATAATCAGGTTACTTATTCAAGACAGGAATGGGGGAGAATCACCTTGGCTTATGCTATGAGTATTCATAAATCACAAGGTAGTGAATTTAAGGTTGTCATTTTGCCTATTACCAAACATAGTCAGCGTATGTTGCAACGTAATTTGATTTATACAGCCATTACAC
Organism: Streptococcus fryi; assembly: GCF_053206505.1. Taxonomy (NCBI): domain Bacteria; kingdom Bacillati; phylum Bacillota; class Bacilli; order Lactobacillales; family Streptococcaceae; genus Streptococcus; species Streptococcus fryi. The sequence continues at coordinate 14,887 of NZ_JBRUGW010000035.1, forward strand.
GAGCAAAAAGCAAGCTTATTATGTTAGGGGATATTAGGGCCTTTGATTATGCAACACGACATGAAGGAACGGCACGAAAAACCTATCTTAAAGAGCATTTCTGGTCCAATATGAACTTAATGATAGATGTGGAAACTGTTACTCCGAATGATACTGTCATTGAAGAAGAGATTAGTACAGAAGGTAGTTATGTGCTTACGGAGGAAAACATAACATTAATTGACCCGTTAATAGGTCTCACGGAATTGGATTTTGCTATATTTTCGTCGTGATTTTACCTGTGTCGAAAAGAAGAAAGCTGTCCCTGGGAGACCTTAGAAAAATAGGTTATTTTATGTTATACTGGTTGATATGAATAATAGGATTTTAGAACAGTTAGAATTTCAAAAAGTAAAGAAGCAATTTGAACCGTTTATCAAGACAGAACAAGGTTTGCAAGCATTGACGGATTTGTCACCTATGGTGGACGGTGAGAAAATCAAGCGTCGATTTTTAGAAATAGCCGATATGGGTGACCTGTTTATGGCACAACATTATCTGCCATTGGGCAGTTTGACTGATATATCTAATTCGTTACGCCGTTTAGAGCTTGAAGCAGACTTGAATATTGGGGAATTGATTCCTTTGAAACGGGTTTTACAAGTTTCCGCTGAATTACAGTCTTTTTACGCTAATCTAGATAATGTTTCCCTGAAGGTATTAAATGAGATTTTTGAAAAAATCGAAAGTTTTCCAGCTCTGCAAGGCAGTTTGCAAGCAATAAACGAGGGTGGGTTTATTGAGGACTTTGCTAGCCCTGAATTAGCAGCTATTCGTCAGCGTATTTTACAGAAAGAGTCTCAAGTAAGAAGTATTTTGCAGGATATGCTAAAATCACATGCGGACTATCTATCTGAAAATTTAGTGGCTAGTCGTAATGGGCGCAGTGTTTTACCTGTGAAAAATACGTTTAGAAATAAGCTCTCTGGTGTTGTCCATGACATTTCATCCAGTGGTAGTACGGTTTATATTGAGCCGAGAGCTGTTGTGACCTTGAATGAGGATTTGACTCAGGATAGAGCAGATGAACGTCATGAAATCGAACGTATTTTACAAGCTTTGTCTGAGATGATTAGACCTCATACAGCCGCTATTCGCAACAATACGTGGTTGATTGGGCAGTTGGATTTGATTCAAGCTAAGTGGCTTTATCTCAGGGAGAAAAAAGCGACAATACCTCAAGTGGCTAAGGATAAGTCTGTTTTGTTATTGAATGCTAGACACCCCCTCTTAGCTAATCCTGTTCCCAATGATTTGAGTTTTCCTGATGAGTTGACAGCTATTGTGATTACTGGTCCGAATACGGGTGGTAAGACGATTATACTAAAAACCTTGGGATTAGCTCAATTAATGGCTCAATCAGGTTTACCGATTTTAGCAGATGAGGGGAGTCAGATTGCCGTTTTCAATCATATTTTTGCAGATATTGGTGATGAACAATCCATCGAACAAAGCCTATCAACCTTCTCTAGTCATATGACACATATTGTCTCGATTTTAGAGGAGGCTAATCAAGATTCTCTTGTGCTTTTTGATGAGCTTGGTGCAGGCACTGATCCTCAAGAAGGTGCTAGTCTTGCTATGAGTATTTTGGAACATTTACGCCTGTCTCAGATAAAAACCATGGCGACAACCCATTATCCTGAGCTTAAGGCCTATGGTATTGAGACACCTTATGTCGAAAACGCCAGCATGGCATTTGATACGGTCACCTTACGTCCAACCTATCAATTTATGCAAGGGGTTCCTGGACAATCAAATGCCTTTGAAATTGCCAGACGTTTAGGCTTAGCTGATCTTATCGTGACTCAAGCGGAAAATATGCTTGATACGGATAAGGATGTCAATAGAATTATTGACCAATTAGAGCAACAAACAGCTGAAAGTCGCAGACGTTTGGATAATATCAAGGTCGTTGAACAAGAAAACCTGAAATTTAACCGAGCTGTTAAAAAACTATACAATGACTTTTCACATGCTTGGGATAAGGAATTGGAGAAAGCCAAGAAAGAAGCGCAAGACATTGTTGATATGGCTTTGGAAGAAAGTGATAAGTTGTTGAAGACTCTCCATGACAAATCACAGTTGAAGCCACATGAAATTATTGAAGCTAAAGGACAGCTGAAAAAATTAGCTCCTGAACAGTCATTAACCAACAATAAGGTACTGAAAAAAGCTAAGGCATTAAGGGCTGCTAAGGTGGGAGACGATATCATGGTACTGAGTTATGGTCAAAGAGGTACTCTGGTCAAACAATTAAAAGATGGTCGTTGGGAGGCTCAAGTGGGCTTAATTAAGATGACTTTGAAAGAGAGTGAATTTAATCTTATCAAACAAGAGCAACCTCAAAGTAAGCCTAAGACTAAGCAGATATCCGTTGTGAAGAAAGTGGCCAACAAATCACCGAAAGGGATACTTGATTTACGTGGTAAGCGGTATGAAGAAGCGATGGAAGAACTCGATGCCTTTATCGACCAAGCGCTTTTGAATAACATGTCTCAGGTGGACATTATTCACGGTATTGGTACAGGTGTGATTCGAGAAGGTGTGAGCAACTATCTCCGACGCAATAAACATGTCAAGAGTTTTGGTTATGCGCCACAGAATGCCGGTGGTTCAGGAGCGACCATTGTCAATTTAGAGTAAGGAGTAATGTCAACATGCTTATCATCAGAGATTATCAAGAAAAGGATGAGAAGGAATGGGTTTATACAAAAGCATTGAGTTATCTGTTTTCTCCCTTTTTTGATGATATGGAGAGGAGTAAGACCCCCTTAGATGCGGACGTTTTTGATGATAGGATTGCTCTAGTAGCTATCAAGGACAATCGTTTGGTAGGGCTTCTTGATATTGACATTTATAATAGTGAGTATAGCTGTTCTTATGCCTATGCTCCTGCTAATAAAGTTGCTTATTTTACTAACTTGGCTGTTCATCCAGATTATCAGGGACAAGGAATCGCACAAGGACTTTATGAGGTTGCCAAAGAACGTTTGCTTGAACGAGACGTTGACAAACTGGCTATTTTTACCAGAGAGGGAGATGTTGCTAATTACCTCTATCAAAAATGGGGAGGGCAGTTGGTTTGTCAGGACACACTTGTGATTGGGCGACCTAAAGACAGGTCAGATATTAGCTTTTCAGTTAATCTTGACGCTAAGCAGATAGCGTTGAAGACAGATGGCAGAACAGTTCCCTATTATCTGCGAGAAGGTGTTTATATCCTCACGAGTAAAGAGGACTTAGACCTTTTTGATGTTGAGACGACTTATGAGGAAATGACCTATGTCATTGACTTTGTGAAAGCGTAGCAAATAGTAGGCAAAAAGTAAGATTTTTTGTAAAATAGAAGTATAAAAGACAAAAGGAGTATTATAAATGGTACATGTCGTTACAGATGCAACATTTGAAGCAGAAACAAAAGAAGGTTTAGTGTTGGTTGATTTTTGGGCAACTTGGTGCGGACCATGTCTGATGCAAGCACCAATTCTTGATCAAGTAGCTGGAGAATTTAGCGAAGATGAATTGAAAATTGTTAAGCTGGATGTTGATCAAAACCCAGCAACAGCTCAACAATTTGGTATTATGAGTATCCCAACACTCTTGTTTAAAAAAGATGGACAAGTGGTTAAGCAAGTTGCAGGTGTTCATACCAAAGAACAAATTAAGGCTATTGTTGCTGAGTTATCTTAAACTACTAGAAAGAAGTAAGCTGAAAAGGCTTGCTTCTTTTTTGCTCCCAAAAAGATTACTGTGAGATATAGTCCTTTAGTTTCTGTATAGTATTTGTTATGCTATACTTATGAAAAGTTACGGAATAGATTTTAGAAAACGAGTTATTGCTTATGTAGAGACTGGTCATTCCAAAAAAGAAACGTGTCAGTTATTTGGCATTAGCACTAATACACTGTATCTTTGGGA
>NZ_JBRUGW010000036.1:0-17768 GCF_053206505.1 Streptococcus fryi
TTGTCAACGACTATTTATTGAGAGCCGCTCGAAAGAGTGATGAAATGCTTGAGCCGTATGAGGGGAAACTCTCACGTACGGTTCTTAGAGAGGAAGGTGGTAGTAATACCACTAACCTACTCGACTACAGTATCATTGGTCAAGCCTTTGGTGGGGAAAGCATTGATATTGCGCCTGACTCTACCACTTTTTTAAACGTTTTAGACTTATCCGATGACAATATGGATGAAGACCCTATTAAGGTCAAATCTGAATTTCTATTGTCTTGGATTGGGAAACTCTTAGACCGGAAAATGGACGGTCGAGAAAAGTCCCTGATTGACCGTGTGACACGGTTAACCTATAAGCATTTTGAGACACCATCTCTCGTAGAATGGGTCTTTGTTCTCTCTAAACAGCCTGAACAAGAAGCCAAGGACTTAGCCCTTGATATGGAACTCTATGTTGAAGGCTCACTAGACATTTTTTCACACCACACCAACATCAAAACCGATAGCCATTTCCTCATTTACAATGTTAAAAAGTTAGGGGATGAGTTGAAGCAGATTGCCCTCATGGTCATCTTTGACCAGATTTGGAATCGTGTGGTTAAAAACCAAAAACTTGGCAAGAAGACCTGGATTTACTTTGATGAAATGCAGTTGCTTTTGTTGGATGAATATGCCAGTAATTTCTTCTTTAAACTCTGGAGCCGGGTGCGGAAGTACGGGGCAATTCCAACGGGCATTACGCAAAATGTGGAAACCCTCTTGATGGATGCCAACGGGAGGCGAATTTTGGCCAATAGTGAGTTTATGATTCTGCTCAAACAGGCTAAAAATGACCGAGAAGAGTTGGTACATCTGCTTGGTTTGTCTAAGGAGTTGGAGAAATACCTGGTTAATCCCGAACGTGGGGCAGGTCTCATTAAGGCCGGTCATACGGTTGTCCCCTTCAAGAACCGTATCCCAACCGATACCCAACTCTTTGACCTGATGAGCACAGACCCTGACAAGATGGTCCAAGCCACAAGGGAGGAAGAATAAGATGGCTGTCACAAAGCAAGAATTGAAGCGAGCGAGATTGACCAAGAAAACCAATCTAAGACAGGGAAGACGCACCTATCGCCTCAAACGACAGGAAGCAAGGCAAAACTTTATTTCTCAGTCAGGTAGACGAGGCTTTCTCTTTCATCGTCTGGTGTCGTCTAAATCTCCAGCACAAGAGGCTTATCAGGAAACGGTCTCTAGTGCTAAGAAAGAATTTGAAGACCTCAAAGAAGAGGAAGACAAGCGGTTTGATAGCCTTTTATCCTCCGCCAATCCTTATGACCTATCCCGTCAAGAATTAAAGCACCATCGCTTACCTCAAGCTAAAGCGAGACACAAGCAGGCTAGGCAACACTTGAAAACCGTCAAGGAGGAAGAAAAGGCAAAGAGTAAGCCATCTGACCAAGCGAGCCAGACAAAACAGTCTCGTTTTTTCTATCAAGCCAAGTCTATTGAGCGTTTGCAGGCGGAACAGAAAGTCTCTCAAAGCAAAAGAGAGCTGAAACAGGTTAAGTTGGCCACCAAGCACAAGTCACCCACTAACAAGGTCAAACGTGCAGGAAAACCGATTGGACGAGAAGCCCTATACCTCACCAGTCAAGATGACGATTTGTCTGGTGCTAGGGAAGTCGTGGACAACAGCTACCAGGTGGCACGTTACATCAGAGCAGGGATTGACACCAGTAAGTCGGCTGTCAAGTTGTCTCAAGCCAGCTCCCGTTTTATAATCAGACGGGCTAGAAACACCAAAGAACGTTACCAAAACTGGCGTTCTGGGAAAGGGTGGCGATTAACGAAGCAAGATGGGAAGGTCCTTCATCGTCTTAAACGGCAAGTCGCAAGACGAGCCCACCAGACTAGACAAGTTGGTAGGGTTGTGCAAAGTTTCATCTCCAGTTTCAAACAGGCTTTTATGGTCTTGGTGGGCAATCCTGTTACTTGGATTGTTTCAGGTTTCTTGTTGTTTTTATTGCTTATGATATCTTTTTTCTTAGGCTTTGCCAGTCAGACGGCTATCCAACAAGATGAGTTTGAGTTAACTAAGGCTTACATTCATATGACTTGGGAGGATGCGGAACAGACCCGAACGAGTGACACAGGCATCACCTACTATACAAAGATTGATGAGGTCATGGCCTACATGAATCTCCAATTCCAAGATTATACCTTAGAGGATAAGATGAGTGTACTTCCATTGTCTAACACCTATAAGGATTACCTGTCCACACTTTGGCAGGACTTAAATGATGATGGTAGCCTCAAAACCATGGCAGACCTTTATGATAAGCCACCTTATCAATTATCCAAAGAGGAGCAAGATGACCTCAAGGAACTATCGGAGGAGGGTATCTATGCCAGCCTACAGGAACTGAACAATCCCTTTGAGGGGAAGACAGATGATGATGTCTTGCCCATGACCTATCGTTATGGTTACTATTATTTGGACGGTAAGCCAACACTACAAGAGTTTATCGTTCTAGAGGCACAAGAAAATCAGGCAGTTCTTGCTCCTCTTGATGGGACGGTTTATTTGGAGGGGGATGATGTCCTCATCACCGCTGGTAAAAAGATCAGTTCAGTCTCTTTGCGTTTGTATGGCATTCACACAGGTCGCTTGGTTGAGGGGCAAAGAGTTGTTGCGGGTGATAGAATTGGTCAGACCAAGACTAACACAGGTCTTAAAGTGTCCTATGAGAAATATGACCCAGACCAAAAGAAATTAGTTGCGGTCAATCCTGCCTTTTATTTTCCCAAGGTGGTTCAAGTCCAAACCACTATTTTACCCAATATTGGGCAATTTGGTGGAGATGAATTTGAACGAGCTAAGGCTATCTACACCTACCTCAAAGCCAAGGGGGCGACCAATCAGGCTATCGCAGCCATCTTGGGCAACTGGTCAGTTGAATCAGCTATCAATCCAAAGCGGGCAGAAGGGGATTACCTGAGCCCACCCGTTGGGGCAAGCGATAGCTCATGGGACGACCCTAACTGGCTGGCTATGGGTGGTCCTGCCATCTACAACGGACGTTACCCCAACATCCTTCGCCGAGGGCTTGGTTTAGGGCAATGGACGGACACCGCAGACGGGTCACGTCGCCACACCTTACTTCTAGAGTACGCCAAAAGAAAGGGCAAGCTCTGGTATGATTTAGAGCTTCAGTTGGACTTTATGCTTGAGGCAGACAATCCCTACTACACCAACTGGCTCAAAGACTTCTTCCAGAATACAGGCAGTCCAGCCAGTCTAGCCCAAGTCTTTCTGACCTATTGGGAGGGCAATAGTGGTGATAAACTCTTGGAACGCCAAACCAGAGCTGCCGAGTGGTACTATCAGATTGAAAAAGGCTTTAGTCAACCAAATGGTGGAACAGCCCAGAGTGACCCAGCTGCCCTAGAAGCCGTCAGAGGAGACCTCTTTGGCAATTCTATTCCAGGTGGTGGGGATGGTATGGGTTATGCCTATGGTCAATGTACCTGGGGTGTTGCCGCTCGCATTAACCAGCTTGGTCTCAAGCTCAGAGGAAGAAACGGTGAGAAAATTTCTATCACAAGTGTCATGGGGAATGGTCAGGATTGGGTGGGTTCTGCATCAGCTTTAGGTGGTGAGACGGGTTCAATGCCTCAAGCAGGGGCTATTATTTCCTTTGCGGGAGGCAGTCACGGTACACCTATTCCTTACGGGCATGTGGCATTTGTCGAGAAAGTCTACCCAGATGGCTCGTTTCTCATCTCAGAGACCAATATTAATGGCAATCCAAACTACACCTTCCGCAAAATCAGTGGACCGGACGCAGCTATGAGTTTTGCTTATACGGTGAAATAGTAATCATTTGACAAATCATTATTCTTGGATTAGAATCAAGACACTAGCACTCCAGTTGTTCCCTGATACAAAACAACTGAAGTCATTTTTCATTCATAGTATGAAATCTTGTAGTTCCTTGTAAACGTAGTAAAAACATGCTATAATAGGTCTATCAATAAAGAAAGGAAGCAGACTCATGGCAACCATTAGTATTACTCGTGATATTATACTCACAAAAGAAGACTTTGAAAAAATCCAAGCCTCGGAGCCAACTGAGTTGTTACTCGATATCGTCAATAAAAATAGAGAGAAACAAGTACAACCTTCCTTGGCAGGTTTGGCGAAGTTGGTTAAGTAAAACATGACATTATTTGCATTACCCTTGGGAGATGTCATCAACTCCCTACGGCAAGCCATCACCTTGAAGCACCCTGAATACAGGAATGAACGTAAGATACGCCAAAAAATTCGTGAGGAGTTCTCTGCAATTGTTTCTAACCAAGTATCATTTGGTAAAAACGCTGATATGTTAGAATATCTTAAAAGTGAGGCCATCACAACAGAGTTAACTCATAAATCTAGAAATTTTATTATTATTGACCAAGAAGTATCGGAAGATACATTTGAAATTTTAGGTTTCTTCACATTGACATTGAAAATTGTGAATGTCAAAGACTTAGATGATGATAGTAGAAAAGCCTTTATATTAAGTGGTAAAAATGCTAATCACTTGGATTACATACCTGGTCTTTTGATTGCCCAATTTGGAAAAAATCTACATTTTAATAAAATCACAGGTCAGCAAGTTATGGAGCTTGTCGTTGAAAAAATTCAATTGGCTCAAAGTATTCTTGGTGGAAAAATGGTTTATTTGGATAGTGTCAATGACGATAAAGTTATCTCTTTCTATAAGTCGTTTGGTTTTATTGAATACGGTGAGATTATTGAGGATAATAAGCACCCAGGGGTTTGTTATCAACCAATGGCACTTGATATGACAAAGGTGATTGTCGGATAGATTATTACGGTCATATATTGCTGGAATCGAATTGGGGCACGTACTGACGTGTCTGGAAGAGCTGATGCGTCAGTTCTTCTTTTTTTATTCTTGACTATCTCACAAAAAGTCGGAATGGAGACTGAAAACCCATGTCCATTGCAGAATGAACTGTTAAAAATAAAAGAATATGCTAACATTATTGTAAACTGTTAGTATATGCTCCTAGCCAGTAGCCGTGTGCTACTGGCTTTTTTTATGTGACTTTTAGTCTGTCTCGCTCCGTAAGGTGCGAGACAAATAAATCACCCGCTATGCGGGTGCGCATCGCAGGTTATACCAAAAAACTCCAAACGCGATACAATAAAGGTGTTCAAGCCTATTGCAAAGCGAAAGGAGAAAAATATGGCACAGAAGGCACATAGTTTATCGCATACAAAGTGGATGTGTAAATACCACATTGTGTTTACACCTAAGTATAGACGAAAAGTTATTTATAATCAATATAGAAGCAGTTTAGGAGAAATATTTCGCCGTTTATGTCGTTACAAAGGGGTTGAAATAATCGAGGGGCATCTAATGCCAGACCATGTTCATATGCTTGTCAGTATTCCACCAAGGGTAAGTGTTTCAAGTTTCATGGGTTATTTAAAAGGTAAAAGTGCTCTTATGATGTTTGATAAACACGCGAATCTCAAATACAAATTTGGCAATCGCCATTTTTGTGCAGAGGGTTATTATGTAAGCACGGTAGGACTTAACGAAGCCACGATAAAAAAATATATCCAAGAACAGGAAAAACATGACATTGCACTTGATAAATTGAGTGTGAAAGAGTACGAAGATCCCTTTAGGGATGATGGTAAGAAATACTAACGCCTCTTTAAGAGGCAAGTGACGAGTCAAAAGCGATTAGGCTCGAACAAAGTGAAAGCCAGCGTCTTTAGGCGCTGGCTGGTGATGTGGGCTTATAGCCCTTGTTCAAACCACCCGTTTGACGGGTGGTTATGATTGTCGTGATAAAATAAGCAAATTCTTCTTGGTATGATGGGGCAAGATTAACCAGGCCATCTGGTAATCGACTAAATCATCTATAAAGGAGTGTCCCATGACCCTACCCATTCAAGTAAAACCAATTATGACCCAAGAAAAGGGTGAGAAATATGTTTTTCGGAAAAGCAAGAAATACCGTACTCTCTGCTCTGTTGCACTAGGAACTGTCGCAACGGCGGTACTTGCTTTAGGAGGAGGTGTAGCCAAGGCTGATGAATTGTTGACACCGAGCACACCTTCGACTGTTCTAAAGGATAATCCAGCTACCAACCTCCCTGAAGTACAGCCTACTGAGACAGTAGAGCATAACACTAGTCTTTCGGAAACAGGGCAATCCCAAGGAACTATACCTGTGACCATTGATGAGACACCATTAAAGCAAGCGATTGCTGAAGCTAAGGCTGAAGGGGTGACAATTACATCAGGTCAGGACATGGACCTTGGAATCACTCAGACAGCTGAAGAAACCAATCGAGCTCTCGATACTGCTAAATCCGATATGGATAAGCAGGTATCAGAGCTGAAAGATGTGACAGCTAAATATCAATCAGATAAGGCAGACCATGCGGCAGAAGTTGAACGGATTGAAGGGGAGAATGCGACCCTGAAAGCCAGTCATAAACAAGCAGAAGACGCGACGAAAAACCTTGAAAAGGACGTCAATGCTACCGTTTCTGATTTGACCAACCGTTTTCCAAATGCCAAGGTAACGGTGACGGATAAGACCATCACATCAGGAGACGGTACATCACCAGAAGCCTATGAGGGTTATGCCAAACTGGTCCAAGGTGTTAACGAGCAGAACCAAACCGCTATCAACACCTATGTGACTAAGAAAACTGAAGCAGACGCTCAAACAGTGAAAAACAAGCAAATCGAAGCAGAAAATGCTGCTGGCTTAGCTAAGGCAAAAGAAGACAATGAAGCCATTACCCAGCGAAATCAGGCAGGTCAAGCTGCAGTTGATGAGGAGAATCGCCGTGGTCAAGCAGCGGTGGACCAGGCCAATAAGGACAAGCAAGCTCAAGTGACCAACCGTCAGGCAGAGATTGAAGCCATCAAAAAACGCAATGCCCAGAAACAGGCAGAAGCCGATGCGACTAACAAGGCCAATGAAGCCTACAATGCTTCTGAAAAAGCTCGCTATGACCGAGAACTGGCTGAAATTCAAAAGGGTGAAGAAGGCTACATTTCAGAAGCCCTTGCCCAGGCCCTTGACCTCAATCGTGGGGAACCCCAAACCCAACATGGGGCAGCTACTCGCAATCCCGACCATATTATTAGCACGGGAGATGCCATGTTGGGTGGCTATAGTCGGATTCTGGATTCAACAGGATTCTTTGTCTATGACCAGTTTCGGACAGGGGAGACCTTGCGATTTAACTACTCGAACCTTCAGAACGCCAGTTTTGCGGGTAAGAAGATTACAGGCGTGACCTATGACATTACCAACCTTGTCTCGCCAGCTGGAACCAATAGTGTTAAGCTGGTTGTTCCCAATGACCCGACAGAAGGCTTTATCGCCTACCGTGGAGACGGGACAGGTGACTGGCGTACCGACAAAATGGAATTTCGAGTGGAGGCCAAGTACACCTTAGCTGATGGTAGTCAAGTGACCTTCTCCAAGGAACAGCCAGGTGTTTTCACCCACTCATCACTCAACCATAACAATATTGGACTAGAGTATGTCAAAGATTCATCTGGTAAATTTGTCCCTATCAATGGCTCTACTGTTCAGGTCACCAACGAAGGCCTAGCACGGTCACTTGGCTCTAACCGAGCCCATGAGATTGGCACACCTGAAGAGTGGGACACGACTTCTAGTCGCTATGCCTATAAAGGGGCGATTGTATCAACGGTGACCTCTGGCAATACCTACCGAGTGACCTTTGGTCAGGGAGATATGCCCACTCAGGTGGGAGGCAAGACCTATTGGTTTGCGCTCAATACCCTGCCTGTGGCACGGACGGTTCGCCCTTATACGCCTAAACCCTTGGTCAAACCAAACCTTGACCCTGTTCCAGATCCCTTAACCTACCCCCCATCTGTCTATACACCCAAGACCTTTACCCCAGAACCTCTGGTAACTTTCACCCCAAAACCAACCACTCCTGTCGAGGAGCCGAGTTTGACATTGGTGAAAGTTGCTTTGCCAACTCAACCCGTCTATGAAAAAGCACCTACGCCGCCAGCTGTTCCAAGTGTTCAAGTACATGGCTACCGTTTAGCGACCCAACCAGGTATTCACAAAGAGGTGGAAAATAGTGACCGTGTGTCTATTGATAAGAGTTTAGTTGCTAAGGAATCTCCTGTCAACTATCCTTTGGAAGTAGGAGACCTGTCTCCAAATCGTGTGGCGACAAGTAGCCTCATCTTTGAAGACTACCTACCAGCAGGTTATGTCCTCAATGAAACGACAACAAAAGAACATAACACTGCCTATGAAGTTTCCTATGACAGCTCTAAGCACCTTGTCCGATTGACGGCTAGAGATAGTCTCCTGTCTGAAGTCAATAAGGATTTGACCAAGTCTTATCGCCTAACTGCACCTATGCTTTACGGCACGGTAGTTAATGATGGTGCGACTTACACTAACACCTACAAACTCATTATTAACAAAGATACCTCAACAGCCTACACAGTGACTTCAAATCCTGTGACGGTTCGGACACCAGGCGATGGGACGACAACGACCTTGATTACCCCTGATAAGACCAACAAGAACAGCGATGGCATTGTTATCAATGATACGGTGGTCTTAGTTGGTTCAACCAATCACTATACCTTGACTTGGGATTTAGACCAGTATAAGGGGGACCAGTCATCCAAGGAGACTGTTGCCAAGGGCTTTTTCCTCTTAGATGATTTTCCAGAAGAGGCTTTAGTGACAGATGACAAGGCGGTTAGTGTTACAACCCTAGACGGTAAAATCCTATCTGGTTTTGTGGTAACAACTTACAAGGACCTGTCAGAAGCACCAGAAAGGCTTAGAAATCAACTGACAACGGCTAAGATTAGCCCTAAAGGAGCTTTTCAGGTCATTGTTCCAGAAAACAATCAAACCTTTTACGACACCTATGTCAAGACTGGGACAAGTCTTTTGGTGACCAGTCCCATGACGGTTCATACTGACCTAAAGGACAAGACTTTAACCTACACCAATACTGCCTATCAGATTGATTTTGGTAATGGTTATGCGACGAAGGAAGTGATCAACACCCTAGTGACACCAGAACCTGTCAAGAAGAACCTCAATGCAGATAAGGTGGACATCAATGGTCAGGCTATGCTTGTTGGCTCTAAAAACTTCTATACCTTGTCATGGGACTTAGACCAGTACAAGGGAATTGTGGCGACTAAAGACGCTATTGCCAAGGGCTTTTACTTCGTGGATGATTACCCAGAGGAGACCCTCGATATTGACACCAAGAACATCCGAGTGGTGACGGCAGACGGTAAGGAAGTGTCAGATATTGTGGTCGAGACTTATCAGAGCCTCGATGAAGCCCCAGATGCTCTAAAAGAGGCCTTGCTTGCCAAGAAGTTGTCTCCTAAAGGAGCCTTCCAAGTCTTTCGACCAAAAGACAACCAGGCCTTCTATGAGACTTATGTCAAGACCGGTCAATCTCTAACTATTATTGACCCTATGACCGTCAAGGACAGCCTTTATAACTCGGGTCAGACCTATACCAATAAAGCCTATCAGGTTGATTTTGGATTGGCCTACGAAACGGAAGAAGTGTCCAACTTTATTCCAATTGTTACTCCGAAAAAATCCAACACGAATGACAAGGGAATGACTATTGATGGAAAGACCGTGCTTCCTAATACGGTCAATTATTACAAGATTGTTATGGATTATAGTGCCTACAAGGGTATGTCTGCGACTAAAGACCAGATTACAAAAGGCTTCTTTATGGTGGATGATTACCCAGAAGAGGCTTTGGAGATAAATCCAGAAGGAATTCAGATGGTTGATGGTAAGTGGCAAGCAGTCAAGGGCTTATCCGTTAAAGTCTACGCCTCTCTAACTGAAGCACCAAAAGTTGTGCAAGAGGCGATGGTAGGTAAGGGCTTTGTACCTAAAGGAGCTATTCAAGTCTTCTCGGCAGATGACCCGCAGACCTTTTATGACACCTATGTTAAGACGGGTCAGACTCTTGTTGTGACCAATCCCATGACTATCAAGAAAGATATGGTCAAAACAGGTGGTGACTACACCAACACGGCCTATCAGATTGATTTTGGCCTAGCCTATGTGACGGATACTGTTGTGAACAACGTGCCAAAACTAGACCCCAAAAAGGATGTGGTCATTGACCTGTCACACAAGGACCAGAGTTTAGATGGTAAAGAAATTGCCCTCAATCAGGTCTTTAACTATCGTCTTCAAGGAGCACACATTCCAGCTCATCGAGCGACAGCTCTCACTGACTATCGCTTTAACGATGATTACGATGAAAAACATGACCAGTATGATGGTGTTTATCAGGCCTACCTGATGACGGATGTTACCTTGGTAGATGGGACTGTCCTGAAAGCTGGCACAGAAGTGACTAAGTACACCCTTCAAGAAGTGGATACTCAGTCTGGTCAGGTGTCTATTGCCTTTGATAAGGACTTTTTGACCAGTCTTTCAGAGGATTCCACCTTCCAAGCCGATGTTTACCTTCAGATGAAACGGATTGCGGCTGGTGACGTGGAAAACAGCTTTAGCCATAGCGTTAATGGTGTGACCATTAGCTCTAACACCGTTAAGACCACGACCCCTGAGCCTGTAATCCCACCGACACCTCCTACTCCAAAGTCAGAAGTTCCAGAAACTCCAATTCCAACACCAGTTCCTCCACAAACACCTGGTCTAGTTGCTAGTCTCCCACAAACAGGAGAGGCGACTTCCCTTCTTGGTCTAGTTGGTGGCGGTCTGATGTTAGGACTAGCTTATGGAGCATATCGTAAGAAAAAGCAAGTAGGAAGTGAGGATAGCTATGCCTAAGACCATTTATACCCAAGATAGTGACCGATACGGTCTCACAGACGCTCAAGAACTCACTCTTGGAACAAATCCCCTAAGCCCTGATTCTGATGGCGATGGACAAGCTGACTTGGCAGAAATCCTATCTGGCCGAACCGCCACTTTTCAGGAGATGCGACAGGTTATGCAATACTTTTTAGACAAGGATGCTTCATCATTTACCAAGGCTATTATGAGTGTCGAGACCCAAATTACCAGTCAAACGCTTCTTAATGACCTCTATGCTTACTACATGGCTACAGACAACATTTATCTGTTGGATGAGCAACTGCGATTGGTTGCGGATGAGCAGAGTGAGGTGATTAGGCGAGACCTGACCCGACTACTAGATAACCTCTACCGAACAAGGGATGGAAATGAGTTTATTTCAGATGTTTTACAAGGCCATTCGTCTGCTCATTTGGTGTCATCTGATGGTTGGCAATTGGGTAACTTTGACCCCTATAGTTTGGAGACTTTAGATGATTTGATTCGCCACCAGCTAGACGAAGATAGTGATGATTACTTTGGGGACTTGGTTCATCTCGCTCTTGCCCAGGACAAGTTGGATAGTCGTTCCCAGTTTTTACGAAGCTATATGGCAGACTTGGCAAGACCTCAAGTAGAAGCACAGCGAGAGCTGTCTATGACCCTCTAAGTAAATGGGACTGAGAGCTTTCTCAGTCCTTTTTTGAATAAAGAAAATCAAAGGAGAACACTGGATGAATACACAATCCATCAGCAATCACCTCCGTCAACATCAACACCAAGATTTGGCTATTAAGGAGGCTTTTTTACGTTTTCAAGCCCACCATTTTGATGAACCTTGGGAAAGGCTTTTGGAAACCTTTATTGAGCAAGAAGGACGGGTAGAGTTATTTCCAGCTCCCTACGATGTAAGTGAGGAGCTAGCAGCTTTTCTGAACCAAGGAGACCAGCCTTCTGAGCATTTTGGAGTCTATACCTATCGCTTTGCCCAGGCTGGCTTACGGCAACTCCCCCAACTTAATCATTTTGAAAAAGACATGGTGGTTTTGGTAGCGACCTATAACCTAGCTGTTTACTTTCAGCTCTTGGACCAAGGTGGTACTTATCATGGCGTGTCCTTGGGGAGTTTAGTGTCTCAGATGAATCAGGTTGATTTTATCAATGTGTCCAAGGTAGCTAATAATCTAGCAGCCCGCATTAGTCGAGAGTTTGAACTCTTCATCTTAGACTATGAGCCTCCTGTCCTTCCCAAGCCAGAACTGACTTTTGAGGATAATGGGCAGGACTTGATTGTCAGTTACGGTCAGCCTGTGGCCAAGTTAGATTATGCCAACCTGACCATTGAACATTTGCCAGCCTATCAGAACTTGCCATTGGCCATTAAGGCAGAGATTATCACCCATTTTGACCAGAAAAAAGCTGAGTTGACCCAGATGAAAGAGGAGGAAGCAGTCATCAGGTTTGAGGAGGTTGGGGACGTGGTAACAGCCTATCTGACCAATCACGCTGAACCGCTCTCTTCTTATGACCGTCGCTCAGGCAAGAGTCAGCACTATGAGGCTTATGACCAGCTGAACGTGACTCAAAAGTTTGCCATTTTAAGCCACTATGATGAATTGGCTAAACTAGAGCGACCTCCACAGTTTCATTTGGGTGACTTTGATGAAGAACGTAGGCAAATCCCCGTCTATGAAGGTGAGACCATTTTTACCTATTTGGAGGCGGATGGTTCGGCAGATGAGTTGGCTAGAGAACCAGGTTCTCAGGAACTGGCAGAATTGGTAGACCTCAGTCGTCAGCTCTTGACAAGAAACTACCAGCTTTTAGAGGAAGTTGGTTTCCCTGTTGAGCATTTCCCAGAGGATAGTCGAGGTGTCTTGTTAGATGCGGTTGGGAAATACCGTTTGTCCAGAGAAGAGTTGCTTTATTTAGGGCAGTACCCTCATGCCCCAGTCTATCAGTTGAGGCTTGCGGTGGAGTTACTTGACCATGGATTAGACAGAGATAGCGTTACATTTTTTCTTGAGAGCAGCTTATCCTATGAGCGTTTGGTATTTTTGGCCAATCGCATGACCAAAGACGGGTTGAAGCTAGAGGAGGTCAAAGTCTTTGAGTTGATGGCTCAAGCAGAGCCAGACAAGGCGTCTCGCTTATTATTGGAAGAACTTCAGGCTAAAGAACAGGAAACTCCTTTTGATGATAGCCTGTTAGAACTCAAGGAAGAGGTTCAAAAAACGTATTCTCTGGGAAGCTTAGCCAGTTATGGCGAACACCTGTTTGAGGTCGCAGATATTAGGGAAGACCGGGGTCAGATTAGAGTTGAGCTAGCTGCTTTACCCGATGATGATGTGCTACACAGTCCTGTGTTTTATGTCGGCTCGCTTGGTGCACTGGAAAAAAGTCAGCTTGTTTATCGTCCAGAAAAGTCAGAGGCTTTTAAAGAAAGCAATGACCTTGCAGTCACAGAGGATTCTGATGATATAGACCTCTTTTCTTTCC
This sequence comes from Streptococcus fryi, assembly GCF_053206505.1. Taxonomy (NCBI): domain Bacteria; kingdom Bacillati; phylum Bacillota; class Bacilli; order Lactobacillales; family Streptococcaceae; genus Streptococcus; species Streptococcus fryi. The sequence continues at coordinate 13,386 of NZ_JBRUGW010000036.1, forward strand.
TAGATGACAGTCAAACAGACCCCACTTCAGACAAAGGTCCTGAAGAAAGAACGGAGGCTCCCAAAGACCAAGCGGTTATTCAAGAAGAGCCTAATGTGCTTGAAAAGGAGCCTGAGCTAGTTAAAGTTGAGCCTGTTCAGAATTTTGCGTTTCCAGAGGACTTGACCGATTTTTATCCTAAAGGGACACGGGCTAAGGTGGAAGCCAACCTTGCAGCAATCCGTCTTGTTAAAGAGCTGGACAAGTCTGGGAGACAGGCTAGCCCAACTGAACAGGAGATTTTGGCCAAGTATGTCGGCTGGGGTGGTTTGGCCAATAGTTTCTTTGATGACTACAATCCTCAATTTGAGGCAGATCGGGCGGAATTAAAGGATTTGGTGTCTGATAAGGAATACTCAGATATGAAGCAGAGTTCTCTGACTGCTTACTATACCGACCCAGCCATTGTTAGAGCCATGTGGGATAAGTTGGTCTCAGATGGTTTTAGAGGTGGTCGAGTGCTAGACCCCTCTATGGGGACTGGGAATTTCTTTTCGGCTATGCCAGCTCAATTAAGAGCGAAGTGCGACCTTTACGGTGTGGAGTTAGATGGGATTACAGGAGCTATTGCAAAGCAGCTTCATCCCAATGTGACTATTTTTGTTCAGGGGTTTGAGGATGTGCCTTTTCAGACGGATAGTTTTGACCTGGTTATTTCAAACATTCCCTTTGGTAATTTTAGAATCGCGGACAACCGTTATGACAAGCCTTATATGATTCATGACTACTTTATCAAAAAATCCTTGGACTTGGTTCATGACGCTGGGCGAGTGGCGGTTATTTCCTCAACGGGAACAATGGATAAGCGGGTGGATAATGTCTTGCAGGACATCAAGGAAACGACCCAGTTTTTGGGTGGGGTTCGTCTGCCCGATTCGGCCTTTAAGGCTATCGCAGGAACGAGTGTCACGACTGATATTCTCTTCTTCCAAAAGGATTTGAACAAGAGAGCATTCACAGATGATCTTGCTTTTTCGGGAAGCAAGCGGTATGACAAGGACGACCGTATTTGGCTCAATCCCTACTTTGACGGTGAGGATAATCCTCAAGTTCTAGGAACTTATGAGGTCAAAAATTTCAATGGTGGAACGCTGTCCTTGAAGGGAAGCGGACAAGACTTGTTGCTAGAGTTGAAGGAGGCCTTGAAGCAGGTATCACTTCCACAAGTTAAGGACAACATCTTTATCCAATCCCAAGTTCTGATGGAGAAAAAGGTGGATAAAAGCATTCCACAAAGAATTTGGGATAGCCTTGAACTCTATAGTTTCGGCTATGAGGGAGATATTGTTTACTATCGAGACCGTGACGGGATTCGAGTAGGGGCTAAGACAGAAGAAATCAGCTACTATGTCAATGACGCGGGTGAATTTGTGGCTTGGGATTCCAAATACTCTCAAGCAGCTATTGACCGTTTTGTGGCATTGACTGTGACCGATGAGACAGCTGTTGATGTTTACCTGTCCAAAGAAGCGACGAAGACAGGACGACACAAGGGACTTTACAAGAAAACAGTCTTTTACGAGGGAGCCTTGTCGGATAAGGAGGTTGCTCGTATTAAGGGTATGGTCAACCTTCGCAACACCTATCAGGAAATGATTGATCTCCAGCGGGATTATGACTATGACCGAGACAGATTTGAGGAGTTATTAGGCGACCTCAACTACCAGTATGACCGCTTTGTCAAACGCTATGGCTACCTCAATAGCAATGTCAACCGTAATCTTTTTGATAGTGATGATAAGTATTCTCTTCTAGCTAGTCTGGAAGATGAATACATTGACCCTGTGGACAAGAAGGTCAAGTATAAGAAGTCCTTGGCTTTTGAGAAAGCCTTGGTCCGTCCAGACCGTATTCTAAAGGAAGTCAAGACTGCCCAAGATGCCCTCAATACTAGCCTAGCTGATGGTCGTGGAGTGGATATTCCCTTTATGATGTCGCTCTACCCAGGCAAGACAGAAGGTGATGTGATTGAAGAGCTAGGGGATTTGGTCTTGTTAGACCCTGCTTATGCCCTTTTAGGAAAAGCAGTCTATGTCTCTCGCCAGGATTTTTTATCGGGTGATATTTTAACTAAGCTAGATCAGGTGGATTTGCTTCAAAAAGAAGATAATAACTTGGCAGACTGGAGGCACTACCAGACTTTACTTGAGGCTGTCAAACCACGCCAGATTGGTCTAGCAGATATTGCTTACCGTATTGGCTCCCGTTGGATTCCAAAGGAAGTTTACGGGCAATTTGCCTATACGGTGCTTTTGGAGGAGGAGAGACCTCTGGATGACCCAAGTTTAATAGATGTCATTGAGGTTAGTCCTATTGATGGAACCTATACCTTGTCTAAGGACTTTACCAACCGTCGTGTGTCTGCCCAAGAAGCGGCTATGGGGGTGAGGGGGTCACGCTATGATAGCGGGCGAAAGGTGTTTGAGAACCTGCTCAATTCCAATCAACCTACTATCACACAGACGGTCAAAGAGGGTGATAAGCAAAAGCAAATGACAGATGCCCAGCGAACCAGCCTCTTGAGAAGTAGAGAAGCGGATATGCAGGTGCTTTTTCAGGACTTTGTCTTATCTTCGCCAGAGGTTCAGGTTTTGATTGAGGATACCTACAACACCCTTTATAACCGTACGGTGTCTAAGACCTATGATGGTAGTCATTTGGTTATTGATGGCTTGGCTCAAAATATCACCTTACGTCCCCATCAAAAGAATGCCATTCAACGGATTGTGGAGGAAAAACGAGCCCTTCTGGCACACGAAGTGGGTTCAGGCAAGACCTTGACCATGCTTGGGGCTGGCTTTAAGCTAAAAGAGTTAGGTATGGTTCACAAACCTCTCTATGTGGTGCCATCTAGTCTGACTGCTCAATTTGGTCAGGAAATCCTCAAGTTCTTCCCGACCAAGAAAGTTTTTGTGACCACCAAAAAGGACTTTGTCAAATCTCGCCGCAAGCAGTTTGTGTCGCGGATTATCACGGGAGATTATGATGCCATTGTCATTGGAGATAGCCAGTTTGAGAAAATTCTCATGAGTAAGGCCAAACAGGAAACCTATATCATAGACAAGTTGAGCCAGATGCGAGAGATTTACTTAAAGAGCGAGAATGACTACACGGTCAAAGAATCCGAACGAGCTATTCGTTCCTTGGAAGAACGATTAGAGGAGCTTCAAAAACTGGATAGGGACAGCTTTATTGAGTTTGAGAACTTGGGCATTGACTGCCTCTTTGTGGACGAAGCCCACCATTTCAAGAATATCCGTCCCATCACAGGCTTGGGCAACGTGGCAGGTATTACCAATATCACAGCCAAGAAGAACGTGGACATGGAGATGAAGGTGCGGCAGGTCCAGTCAGAGCATGACAATCGCCATGTCATCTTTGCGACAGGAACCCCTGTTTCCAATTCCATCAGTGAGCTCTACACCATGATGAACTATGTTCAGCCTGATGTGCTAGAGCGGTATCAGGTGGCTCACTTTGACTCTTGGGTGGGAGCTTTTGGCCAGATTGAAAACGCTATGGAACTGTCTCCAACGGGAGATAAATACCAGCCTAAGAAACGCTTTAAGAAATTTGTCAACCTGCCTGAACTCATGCGGATTTATAAGGAAACAGCTGATATTCAAACATCGGATATGTTGGACTTACCTGTGCCAGAGGCTAGGATTATCCCAGTAGAGAGTGAGTTAACTGATAGCCAACGCTATTACTTGGAGGAGTTAGTGGCACGGTCTGAAGACATCAAGAACGGTCTGGTAGAGCCGACTGTGGATAATATGCTCAAAATAACGGGTGAGGCCAGAAAACTCGCTATTGATATGCGGTTGCTAGACCCTGCCTACAAGTTGTCAGACAGCCAGAAACTCCTTCAGGTGGTGGACAATGTGGAGCGGATTTATCGGGAGAATATGGCGACAGAAAGTACCCAGATGATTTTTTCGGATATTGGGACACCTAAGAAAGATGGAGATGTTTTTGACATCTATAACGAATTGAAAGTCCTCTTAGTCGATCGTGGCATTCCAGCCAACCAGATTGCCTTTGTCCATGACGCCAATACTGACGACAAGAAGAATAGTCTATCTCGTCAGGTCAATAGTGGCGAGGTGCGGATTCTCTTGGCTTCAACGGAAAAAGGGGGAACAGGTCTTAACGTTCAAGCTAAGATGAAAGCTGTGCATCATTTGGACGTTCCTTGGAGACCAAGTGATATTGTCCGTGCGTCCGTAAAGGCGGTATAGTAAATCTACTTTTTGGCAAAGTAGTAGGCGTGACCTTAATGCCTATCATCACCCAACTGACCTGTGAGGGAAACCAAATATCAGGGAACAAAGCACGTTGGGA
>NZ_JBRUGW010000037.1:0-17110 GCF_053206505.1 Streptococcus fryi
ATGAGCATGCGCCGTAAGAAATATGTCCTTGGTCTGTCCTTTGACCAGTATTTAAAACGACTATTGTAAGTCAAAAAGTGTTTGTGGGAGAAAAATGGGGAAAAGACATTCTCATGCGTTTGTCGTGATTTTTAGGGAGATAAGGTGAATAAAATCTAAAAATATGATATAATAAAAGTTATGAAATATCGGGATTATATCTGGGATTTAGGGGGCACCTTACTTGATAATTATGCGGTGTCTACCCAAGCCTTTAGAGATACATTACAACATTTTGGTATAGAGGCTTCTTATGATGAAATTTATAAGCAATTAAAAATATCAACACAAGTAGCTCATGACTATTTTAAGATTGAGGACGGCTTTTTACAAGCTTATAAGTCTATCGAAGCTAAATATTTGGAGACACCTATTTTATTCAAAGGGGCTAGCGATGTGTTGACAAAGATTGTTGATGAAGGTGGCCGAAATTTTTTAGTGTCTCACCGCAATGATAGCTTGTTAGCGATTTTAGAAAAAACAGGTATTCTCACTTATTTTACAGAAGTTGTGACCTCTAGCAATGGTTTTGCTCGTAAACCTAGTCCTGAGAGCATGCTATACTTGAAAAATAAGTATCATATTGATAAAGCCTTGGTGATTGGTGACAGGGAAATTGATGTTGAAGCTGGACAGGCAGCAGGTTTTGACACCTTATTATTACCTGAGTCTTTTGATTTACTAGAAATAATAGAGTAAGGAAGCGTTATGACAGAAGAAAATAAAAACATGGAAGAATTGGCTCAAGCCTATGATGCCAGCCAAATTCAAGTTTTAGAGGGCCTCGAAGCTGTTCGGATGCGTCCTGGTATGTATATTGGTTCAACATCAAAAGAGGGTTTACACCATTTGGTGTGGGAAATTGTTGATAATTCCATTGATGAAGCTTTGGCAGGTTTTGCAAGCCAAATTAATGTCATCATCGAGTCGGACAATTCAATAACTGTCATAGATGATGGACGTGGGATTCCTGTTGATATTCAGGAGAAAACCGGCCGTCCAGCAGTTGAAACTGTCTTTACCGTTCTCCATGCAGGAGGTAAATTTGGTGGTGGTGGTTATAAGGTTTCTGGTGGTCTTCACGGTGTGGGCTCATCTGTTGTTAATGCCTTATCGACCCAACTAGATGTTAAGGTCTATAAAAATGGTAAGATTTATTATCAAGAGTATCAACGTGGTCACGTTGTTGATGACCTGACAATTATTGGGGATACAGAGCGTACAGGTACAACAGTTCATTTTACACCAGATCCTGAAATTTTTACGGAAACGACTGAATTTGATTTTGCCAAATTAGCAAAACGTATTCAAGAACTCGCTTTCTTGAATAAGGGGTTGAAAATTGCGATTGAAGACAAACGAGATGGATTAGAGCAAGTCAAAGCGTTTCATTACGAGGGTGGTATTGTCAGCTATGTTGAATTTATCAACGACAATAAAGATACCATTTTTGAAACACCAATCTATACTGACGGGGAATTGGATGGTATCTCAGTCGAGGTAGCTATGCAGTATACCACGGGTTATCATGAAAATGTTTTGAGTTTTGCTAACAATATTCATACTCATGAAGGAGGAACACATGAACAAGGTTTCCGTACAGCCTTGACTCGTGTGATTAATGATTATGCTAAGAAAAATAAGATTTTAAAAGAAAATGAAGATAATCTGACAGGAGAAGATGTTCGTGAAGGGCTAACAGCTGTTATCTCTGTTAAACATCCTAATCCACAATTTGAAGGACAGACTAAGACCAAACTTGGTAATAGTGAGGTTGTGAAGATTACGAATCGTCTGTTTAGCGAAGCATTTGGTCGTTTCTTATTGGAAAACCCTCAGATAGCTAAGAAGATTGTTGAAAAAGGTATCTTGGCTAGCAAAGCCAGAATAGCAGCTAAGCGTGCTCGTGAAGTGACTCGTAAAAAATCTGGTCTAGAAATTTCCAATTTACCAGGTAAGTTAGCTGACTGTTCATCAAATGATCCTAAACAAAATGAATTATTCATCGTCGAAGGAGATTCTGCAGGTGGTTCAGCAAAATCAGGGCGTAACCGAGAATTTCAGGCCATTTTACCAATTCGTGGGAAAATCCTGAACGTTGAAAAAGCTACAATGGACAAGATTCTTGCTAACGAAGAAATCAGAAGTCTCTTCACTGCTATGGGGACAGGATTTGGTTCGGATTTCGATGTTAACAAAGCTAGATATCAAAAGCTAGTGATTATGACAGATGCGGACGTAGATGGAGCTCATATCAGAACCTTGTTACTGACATTGATTTACCGTTTCATGAGGCCGATTTTAGAAGCTGGCTATGTCTATATCGCTCAACCACCGATTTATGGTGTCAAGGTTGGTAGCGAGATTAAGGAATACATCCAACCAGGTCTTGACCAAGAAGAAAAGTTAAAGATAGCTCTCGACAAATACAGTCAGGGACGTTCGAAACCAACCGTTCAACGCTATAAAGGGTTAGGTGAAATGGATGACCATCAATTATGGGAAACCACTATGGATCCAGAGAGACGTTTGATGGCAAGGGTTTCTGTTGATGATGCCGCAGAGGCTGATAGGGTCTTTGATATGTTGATGGGTGATAAGGTTGAACCACGTCGTGAATTTATCGAGGAAAATGCTGTTTATGGCAATCTTGATATTTAGTGTAAGAATGTTTTGAAAAACAGTTAAAACTGTGGTACAATCGTATTATTATAGCTTTTTATCGCTTATTTTGATGAAAAGTCATAAACAATTGACAGAGCAAGACCTGCGAAGGGTTGCTTGATAAAGAGTTGGCTATATGGACGAACGCGTTTGTAAGAGCCTTCAAATGATCATGTGTTTAAGGAGATTAAGATGACCAGCGGACTCGTCTTACTGATAATTGCAATAATTTTAGTTATTATTATTGCTTATCTGATCGGAATTTTAATCCGAAAACGAAATGATATGGTAATTGCGAAGTTAGAGGAGCGTAAAAATGCTCTTTTTACTCTACCTATCAATGAAGAAATCGAAGCTGTTAAAGGTTTGCATTTGATTGGTCAAAGTCAGACAAGCTTTAGGGAATGGAATCAAAAGTGGGTTGATTTGTCGCTCAATTCTTTTGGTGATATTGAAAATCATATCTTTGAAGTCGAAAGTTACAATGATACTTTTAATTTTATAAAGGCAAAGCACGAAATAAAAGGCATAGAAACTCAGTTGGATGTCATTGAAGAAGATATCAAATCAATCAGAGAGGGCTTAGCAGTTCTTCGTGAGCAGGAAGATAAAAATAGTTCACGTGTGACTTACGCTTTGGATATGTATGAGGAATTGCAAAACAGTATTTCTCAACAAGAGAGTCATTTTGGTTCGGCTATGGGAGAAATCACAAAGCAATTAGTTAATATTCAAACAGAGTTTTCTCAGTTTGTGACGTTGAATACATCTGGTGATCCTATCGAAGCGGCAGAAATCTTGGAAAAAGCAGAAGAGCATACCATAGCTTTAGGTCAAATTACAGAGAAAGTTCCTGCTATTGTTGATAAGCTTGAGCAGACATTCCCTGATAAACTTGAAGATTTAGAGTTGGGTTACCGTAAACTTTTGGAAGATAATTACCATTTCCCAGAGAGTAATATTGAAGCACGTTTCCAAAAAATTCGCGAAGCCTTACATGAAACGACTTCAGATTTGGCAAGTTTAGATCTTGATAAAGTTGAATCAGGTAGTCAAGATATTCAAGAACAGATTGATAGCTTATATGATATTTTTGAGCGTGAGATAGCAGCACATCAACATGTTAAGAAAACAATGGCTAATCTTCCTGATTATCTCAAACATGTTCAAGAGAACAATCAGAAACTTGCAGATGAAGTCACTCGTTTATTAAAATATTATATTTTAGAAGATGGTGTCACCAACGCTATTCAATCTTTTACTAAAGACTTGAAACAGGTTGAGGAAAAGGTTTTACCAACGCTTGATGAATTGTCTGCTCAGGAGAAACCTTATTCTGAGTTAGCTGTTATTTTTGATAACGCGACAAAATCTTTACAAGAGGTTGAAACTGGCCAAATGGCTTTATACGAGTCCTTAAAAGATTTAGAGCAGGCAGAAGTGAGAGCAAGAGAGCAGCTAGATAGCTATATTAATAAGTTACATGTGATTAAGCGTTATATGGAAAAACGTCACCTTCCAGGTATTCCCGATGAGTTCTTGAGTGTCTTCTTTACGACAAGTTCACAACAAGAAGCTCTTATGGAAGAATTGAGTCGAGGACGTATTGATATTGCGACAGTATCTAGATTAGTACAAGCAAGTTCATCTGCAATGGAGCATTTAGAGAATACAACCTATCAGGTGGTTCAAAATGCAACCTTGACTGAGCAATTGTTACAGTATTCAAATAGATACCGTAGTTTTGATCAAAATGTACAAACCAGTTTTGAACATGCCTTGAAGTTATTTGAAGAGCAGTACGACTATCGTTCAGCATTTGAAGAAATGTCGTATGCTTTAGAGTTAGTCGAGCCAGGTGTCACAGAGCGTTTTGTTTCCTCTTATGAAAAGACGAAAGAAAAGATACGTTTTTAGTACTCAAAAAGTGCTTGACTAAAATTGACAATTCTTAGTGATAGACACTACAGTTAACATAAAAAACGCCAAAGAGCAATAAGCTACATTTGGCGTTTTTGTTATTATATTTGACTTCATCTTGACTAGTTAAGTAAGAACTGATAAAGTTTGAAAAATACTTTATAAAGCTTTTAACGACAGCTTTTTGAAATTCTTTTTGGCTTTGGTTGGTCTTCCATCTATTTTAAGGCTACAATTAGAACAAGTTAAACTCACAATTTAACTTGCAATTTGTCTTGAGTTTTGTTATCCTTTGATTATCTAAGTTTATTTTATGCTTAATCCGAATTCCAAAACCTAATATGATTAAAAGAGTGTCTTGGATGCAGATCAAGTCAATGCTTACTTGGTATTCTCGAAAAGACGGGTACTATCTTAAATGCTAGTTTATCCTAACTTGTATTGGTTTTGGCACTGTAACAATTAGCTTAAATAGATTTAGACAAGGTTATCTTGTTGAAACGCATGTAAAAATGCATAAGGGAATGGTTTATAATCATCCTAGTCTCTTATGGTGTTTACAGAGATGGTTTTTTAACAAATGGTTCTTAGAATTTGACATAAAGTTTGACTGTTTAGTCTAAATGTTGTATATTGAGAAGCATTTTTAGCCAACGATTCGTTATAGAAACTGTGCTTGTCACAGATATAAAAATTATTTATTCGCAAAAAGGAGCAAATCATGTCCGTATTTGAAAAAGTACAAGCTATTATTGTTGAGGAACTTGGAAAAGATGTTGATGATGTCACTTTAGAAACGACATTTGAAGATTTAGATGCAGATTCCTTAGATGTTTTCCAAGTTATTTCTGAAATTGAAGATACTTTCGATATTCAAATTGAATCAGAAGAAGGATTGAAAACCGTCGCAGATTTAGTAGCTTATGTGGAAACATTAATGAAATAAAAAACTATTGGAGTAAGTTAACTTTGTTGTGGAACAAGGTTAACTTACTCTTTTTATAATGCTTTAAAGCGTGCTATTTGTTTAATCCGAGAGAATGGTGATAAAGGAGCAGTGTTGCATTCTTAAGACTATTCAACTCATTTAGACATAATCAAACACCTTATCATATTACAGTTTTATCTGATGAGATTATCTAGTTTTTGATTTTCTTAATGGTTATAATATGAGTATCAACAACTAGTAAAGGAGAACATCAATAATGAATGTAATTTATATGGCATCAGTCTTTTTAGCTGGCTTATTATCGTTTTTTTCACCTTGTATTCTGCCCTTGTTGCCCGTCTATGCTGGTATTCTTTTAGATGGTGATAAAAAGCGACGATTCAATATTTTGGGATTCACACTTGAGTGGTATGGCATGATTAAAACAATGTTGTTTCTACTAGGCTTATCTGTGGTTTTTGTTATTTTAGGCTATGGTGCTGGATTTTTAGGGCATATTCTTTACACCAACTGGTTTTCCTACGTGTTGGGTAGTATTGTTATTGTGCTTGGCTTGCATCAAATGGGGATTATCAATATTAGCTCCTTGCAATTTCAGAGAGGAATATCCTATCAAAAGTCTGACCGTCATGAGTTGTGGAGCAGTTTTTTACTGGGCTTAGCGTTTAGTTTGGGTTGGTCACCTTGTGTAGGGCCGATTTTGAGTTCAGTTCTTGCGTTAGCTGCTTCTGGTGGCCAAGGAGCTTTTCAAGGTGGCTTGCTTATGTTTGTGTATACACTAGGGCTTGCTGTACCTTTTCTTGTTTTGGCTATAGCATCATCAGTGGTTTTAAATCATGTAAATAAAATCAAACCCTATCTTAGCTTGATGAAAAAAGGAGGTGGCTTGCTAATTATTCTCATGGGCATCTTGTTGATGTTTGGTAATATCAATAGCCTAATTAGTTTATTATCGCATTTTTAATATATAGTGATGACGGTTTGGTGTGCTTATATCGTTAGTAGAACAGGCGAGTACTTCAATGTTCTTGCATGCGTTATCGGTGATATAGAACATCAGTCAATCTTATAGTGAAAAAATATAGGAGAAATAAAATGAAAAAAACAGTATCATTGTTAACCATTACCTTATTGGCTCTATCTTTTTTAACAGCGTGTGAGCAGGATGATGAGAAGGTAGAAGCTATTCCATATACAAGTCAACAGACAGAAATGACTTCTGAATCTAATCAGGAGGATAAAGCGTTATCCTTTAAATTAGAAGGGATTGATGGTAAGACCTATCATCTATCAGATTTTAAAGGGAAAAAGGTTTATCTGAAATTTTGGGCATCGTGGTGTTCTATTTGTTTAGCTAGCCTTGAAGATAGTAATACATTGGCTAGGTCAGTTGATGAGGATACAGTTATTTTGTCTGTTGTCGCTCCCAATCAGATGGGCGAACAGGATGAGGCCTCGTTTAAAAAGTGGTTTGAAGGTTTAGGGTATAAGGATTTACCTGTACTTCTTGATCGTGAAGGGGAACTACTAAAAGCCTATCATGTTAGGTCTTACCCAACAAATGTTTTTATCAATTCTGAAGGTTTTGTTTCCAAAACCCAAATCGGTTTTATGGATGAACAAATGATTCAGCAAACATTAGCCGAACTCAAATAAGGATAGGAGTAAGCGATGTCAAAAACTAACCTAATAGCCATAATTATGGTATTATTAATAATAGTTGTAGGAGTTTTTTGGCTAAGTCAAAAACCAGTCGGTGAGGTAAAACAAACTATTGACTTACCAGAAAGGCATTTATCCTTACAAAAAACGAAAGGGGAATATAAAATGAGTGGACAAAAGAAAGATATTTATTTAGCTGGTGGCTGTTTCTGGGGAGTTGAAGAATATTTCTCACGTGTTGATGGAGTTATTGATGCTGAATCAGGTTACGCGAATGGTAAAGGAACAACAACTCAGTACGAATTGATTGCCCAAACAGATCATGCTGAGACAGTGCACATCACTTATGATGATGGTCAAGTCAGCTTGAGAGAGTTATTGCTCCATTATTTTAGAATTATTGACCCTACAAGTGTCAATAAGCAAGGGAATGACAGAGGTCGCCAATATCGTACAGGAATTTATGTGAGCGATGAAGCGGATAATGTTATCGTGACTGAGGCACTTACCGAATTAGCAGCCAAGTATGATAAGCCTATTCAAGTAGAGCATGAAAAGTTGGAACACTTTATTCGTGCAGAGGAATACCATCAAGATTATCTTCAGAAAAACCCAAATGGCTATTGTCATATCAATGTTAATGTTGCCTCTTACCCAGTTATTGATGAGAAACTGTATAGTAAACCAAGTGATAGTGAAATCAAGGCAAAACTATCTCCTGAAGCTTATGCGGTGACTCAAGAAAATGATACTGAAAGAGCATTCTCAAATGAGTACTGGGATCAATTTGAAGATGGTATTTACGTGGATGTTGTCACTGGTGAGCCTTTGTTCTCATCCAAGGATAAGTTTGAATCAGGTTGTGGCTGGCCAAGTTTTTCGACACCGATTAGTCCAGATGTAGCAACTTACCATAGTGATAAGAGTTTCAATATGGAACGTACAGAGGTTCGTAGCCGTGTCGGTGATTCACATTTAGGTCATGTTTTTACGGATGGTCCTAAAGAGCGTGGTGGTCTTCGTTATTGTATCAATAGCCTCTCTATTCGCTTTGTTCCAAAGGCAGATATGGAAAAAGAGGGCTATGGCTACCTTTTGGAGCAAGTTGACAACTAATCATTAAGCCATAAGGAGGAGCAGATGACCTCTCTGTTAATTGTGGAAGATGAATACCTTGTTCGTCAAGGAATTAGACGCTTGGTTGATTTTGACCGTTTAGACATCACAGCTGTGGATGAAGCTGAAAATGGCAAGCAGGCTTGGGAACTGTTTCAGGAAAAAAGACAGGATGTTGTCTTGACAGATATCAACATGCCTATCATGGATGGTCTCAGTCTGGCAAAAGCGATTAAGGAAATAGCACCTCAAACCCGCTTGGTGTTCTTGACAGGATATGATACCTTTGACTACGCTGTGACCGCATTGAAATTAGGGGCGGATGATTATTTGTTAAAACCCTTTTCTAAAGATGATGTTGAGAAGATGTTGGCAGCTGTTCTTAGTAAGTTACATTCCGAGCAGAAGCGTGATGATGTGACGGCATTATTAAGAGAAGCAGAGGACTCTGATTTAGCTCAATCCATTCAAAATCGACTATCTGACTCAGCTTTAAGTTTAAAGGGATTAGCACAAGACTTGGGTTTCAATCCCAATTACTTGAGCAGTTTGATTAAGAAGGAATTGGGTCAGCCTTTTCAAGATTACGTCAGTCAAGAGCGTTTTAAACGGGCTAAACTTTTACTTCTCACAACGGATTTAAAAATCTATGAAGTTGCTCAACAGGTTGGTTTTGATGATATGAATTATTTTTCACAGCGTTTCAAGCAAGTGACTGGAGTCAGTCCGAGAGCATTTAAAAAAGGGGGGCACTTGTGAGGCGGTATCCTTTATCCTTGCAATTACTTGGCTCTGTTGTGCTTAGTTTTTGCTTGATTTTTGCGACTGTTGGCAGTATCTATTACCACACGAGTTCTAATGCTATTCGTACTAGGACAGAAGCAAGTACCCGAGATAGTCTTGAACAAAGTAGCCAATTTGTTTCAGCTTATATTAATCGGATGAGGGAGACTAGTTCTGCCCTTTCCAACCATCCCTTGTTAAAAACTTATGCAGAAACAAGTGATGAGGAGGATGCCGAATCTATAGCTTCTCTCTTTGAAACTGTTTTGAAAATGGATAGGGATTTGATTACAGCAGTTTTTGTGACTAAAACCGGACAAGTGATATCAACTAATCCTGATGTAGCGATGAAGACATCTGACAATATGATGAAAGAGGATTGGTATCAGGAAGCCATTCATCAAAATGCTTCTCCTGTTCTGATTCCAGCTCGTCAAGATCTAGGGGAAGACTGGGTAATTTCGGTCACTCAAGAGGTTACTGATTCGTCAGGAAATAATCTGGGTGTTCTTCGATTAGATAGTGATTACCAAACCATGGCAACCTATCTTGACCAACTCAATCTTGGAAAAGATGGATTTAGTTTTATTGTCAATGAGCAAGAGGCCTTTGTTTATCATCCCGAAAGTACGGTGTATCGTTCGAGCCAAGAAATGGCTGAAATGGCTCCTTATATAGCTATTAGAGATGGTTATACTGAAGACCATCAAACTTTTGTTTACCAGATTCCTGTACCAGACAGTAATTGGCATTTGATTGGGGTTGCTTCTTTAGATGGCTTGTTATCCTTACAGCATAAGTTGCTTTTAACTTTTTTGATGGTTGGTTTTTTAACAACTGTGCTATGTTTTCTTTGGATATGGTGGTTATTACGATGGTGGATTAAACCTTTGAAAGACTTTAGACAAGTCATGTTAGCTATTGGAGCTGGAGAATCTCACTTGAGAGCAGAAGAGAAAGGCTCTGTTGAGGTCGTAGATTTAACCAAACAATTCAATAAAATGTTGGATCAGATTGATCTCTTGATGATTGCTGTTCAAGATAAGGAAAAGGCCATTAGAACTTATGAGTTACAGGCCTTGGCAAGTCAAATTAATCCTCACTTTCTTTACAATACTTTGGATACGATTATTTGGATGGCAGAATTTAACGACAAGGAGCGCGTGGTGGAGCTGACCAAGTCTTTGGCGAAATATTTCCGTCTTGCCTTGAACAAAGGTCATGAACAAATCACTTTGAAAGATGAACTTGACCATGTCAGTCAGTATCTTTATATTCAGAAACAACGCTATGGTGACCAATTGACTTATCAAATAAAGTCTAAGGGTGACTTTGATAGTGTTATATTACCGAAGTTAGTCTTACAACCAATTGTTGAAAATGCTATTTATCATGGTATTAAGCAAGTCTCTAGACCCGGAATGATTACTATCAGTGTAACTGAAGAATTGGATTATTTGCGGATTAGTATTGAAGATAATGGTAAGGGGATTTCCTCGACAGATAAAGAGCCATCTGCTATTGTGTTAGGTGGTGTTGGTTTGAAAAATGTGGATGAACGTTTAAGATTACAGTTTGGTGAGTCATATCAAATGAAGATTGAGACGGAGCCAGATGCCTATACACGTATTCACCTATATTTGCCGATTGCTAATTAGAAAAGTTAAGACTAAGAGCTCTTTTTCTTGTTAGAGAACTTTAATAGAACGGTAAAACGGTTGGGAGTCCCAACCGTTTTTTGTATCTTTTGTTTAATAGTGTAACAGTGTTTTAGGGGTTTTTGTGAAAACGTCATAACCATTTTTGGTAACAACACCACAATCTTCGATACGTACTCCGACCTTATTTGGAATATAAATGCCTGGTTCAACAGAGAAACACATGCCTTCTTCAATAACGAGGTCATTCCCCGCCATGATAGATGGGAACTCATGTAATCCCATGCCGATACCGTGACCAAGGCGATGGTTAAAGTAGTCACCGTATCCTGCTTTTTCGATGACTGAGCGGGCAGCATTATCAACTTCGCTAGCTGTAACACCAGGTTTGATGAAGTCTTGGGCAGCTAATTGAGCCTCTAAACAGAGAGCGTAGATATCTTGTTTAAACTGATCAGGTTTACCGACAGCAACTGTACGGGTCATATCGCTCATATAACCGTTGGCGGCAATTCCTAGGTCAAATAGGAGAAGTGCATCGTTCTCAATCAGATTAGCTCCTGGAATGCCATGGGGGTTAGCTGCATTGTTACCTGTTAGTACCATAGTTTCAAAACTCATATCGTAGCCCTTACGCTTCATCTCAAAGCCAATTTCTGCGACGATATCTGTTTCTGTTTTTTCAAAAGAAATAGATTGAAATCCGATATTGACCGCTTCATCAGCTAATTGACCAGCAAAGTGCATTTTTTCAATTTCATCAGCTGATTTGATAAGTCTCATGTGATTGATAGTCGGTGTTAAATCACAAAAATCAGCTGAGTAAACAGATTCTAAGCCTTTAAATTTGGTTACGTTAAGATGTTCAAATTCAACAGCAACTTTTGAAAAATCTGTCTTGGGAAGGACTGCCTTGATTTTTTGCCAAGGATTTTCAGAATCAACGTAGCCAACAACAGGGAAATGGAGTTGGTTTTCAGCGCGTGCAACATCAAGAGCTGGTAAGAAAAGCAGAGGTTCTTTATCAGCAGTTAGGAAGAGGAACATATAGCGCTCATGTGGGTCGCTGTAAAAACCTGTCAAGTAGTTAATGGTGACTGGATCAGAAACGACAGCAGCATAAATTTCCTGTTTTTCAAGAGATTTTTGAAGTAGTTCAATTTTGGTCATAAGTAGGACCTTTCTAATACATTATTGATTAGGTAAACCTAAATAGATTATACTCTATTTTGTCAAATATTGCCGAAAAAAACAAGTGATTTTTTGCGACTTCTTCTTTAGGTGTATTGATTGACAGAAAACAGAGCGATTTGCTAGAATGAGGAATCGGAGGTTTTATGGCATATTATTTAACAAAACGTCAGAGACGACTCTTGCCCTTATGGCTCTTTTTAGTGGCTTATGGTTTTGATTTTGAATTATCAGCTTTTTATACCATTGAAGCGTCTTCTTTAGATTATTTGCTGCTTTTGCTTAGTGCTTTGACGCTGAGTTTCTATATCATTCCTGCTTTTTTTCTAATCAGAAAAGTAGTTAGAACACAGCGATTAGATAAAGATATTATTCTGATGGGGCTATTATCGGGTTTATTTGTCACCGGGTGGTTGGCCTCTTATGGAAATGCCTTTCTTGGTATGTTTTGGGAACTGATCTTATCTAAGAAGGTATTTACAGAATGGGAGTCTGCCTTGACAGCACCTATCGTTGAAGAATTTTTAAAGACAGGATTTGCTTTTTTTGTTCTCTTTTTCTTTAAAAAATGGAATAAGTCATTGGTCTTTTTTACAGGTTTAGTGACTGGATTGGGTTTTCAAATCATCGAAGATTTGGCTTATGTAGCGACAGAAGCAGCTTTAGATATGAATACTGCAATGCCAACAGCTTTATCACGGTTATCAGGGGCGCTATCATCTCATTATTTGTACTCATCTTTAATAACCTTAGGTATTTATTTAATGGCGACTAAAGCAAAGGATTTACCTGGTTGGAAAATACGCTTATGGGCTTTTGGACCAGTAGTAATACATTTTATATGGAACTCTCCATTAAATCAAAGTACATTGACTATTGCTATATTAACAGGCATGAGTTTATGGCTCTTTATTGATGCTATTGGCTATGCTTTATATAATAAGACTTTTGTGGAACATCAGTAATTCTGAAGTTAGTTTGCTATCAGTGAACCGTTTTGGAATAGAAATGAAAGAGATGATATACTGCATATCAAAGGTTGAATTTTTAATACCTGTTTGATATACAGTTTTTTTGTATTCTTGTTTTTACCTATTTGTTGTTTCAGGTTATTTCATTAGGAATATTTTAACATTTTTTCACTTTTTTGCTTGAAAGTGTTTCCAAATCATGCTAAAATAAATTTGAAAACGTTGTTTTCAATCTTTGAGAAGATATGAAGACTAAATAGATATATTTGACTGTTCATGGGGATAGGGCTGATTGTTTTTTGAAAAAAGATGAAAATTCACAATCATTTAAGCCTATAATGTATCTTACAAAAAAGTCAAAAGGAAAGGATGAGAGATAATGAATACAGATGATACAATCACGATCTATGACGTTGCCAGAGAAGCTGGTGTGTCCATGGCAACAGTCAGCCGAGTTGTAAATGGTAATAAAAATGTCAAAGAAAATACTCGTCAAAAAGTCTTGGAGGTGATAGAGCGCCTTGACTACCGTCCAAACGCAGTTGCTAGAGGATTGGCTAGTAAAAAAACAACGACTGTCGGTGTTGTTATTCCTAATATATCAAATAGCTATTTTGCTGTACTTGCCAAAGGTATTGACGATATTGCTAATATGTATAAGTATAACATTATTTTGGCTTCTAGTGATGAAGATGATGATAAAGAAGTCAATGTGGTCAATACCCTTTTCTCAAAACAGGTAGACGGAATTATCTTCATGGGTTACCATTTGACTGAAAAAATTCGTGCTGAATTTTCACGTTCACGTACACCAGTTGTTTTGGCTGGAACTGTTGATTTAGAGCATCAATTACCAAGTGTTAATATTGATTATGCTAAGGCAGTTGAAGATGTGGTTGATTTATTTGCAAAAAATCATAAGAAAATTGCCTTTGTTTCAGGACCTTTGTTTGATGATATCAATGGGAAAGTACGTTTAGCGGGATATAAAAAAGGTCTAAAGAAAAACGGCTTAGATTATAAAGAAGCCTGTGTTTTTGAAGCAAAATATAACTATAAGGATGGTTATAACTTGGCTGAGCGTGTTGTCAATTCTGGAGCTACTGCAGCCTATGTCGGTGATGATGAACTCGCAGCAGGTTTACTTAATGGCTTGATTGCTCTAGGTAAAAAAGTCCCAGAAGATTTTGAAATTATTACAAGTGATGACTCACTAATTGTTAACTACACTAACCCTAATCTGACATCTATCAGTCAGCCAATTTATGATTTAGGGGCAGTGGCTATGCGTATGTTGACCAAAATCATGAACAAAGAAGAGCTAGAAGAAAAAGAAATCATTTTGAATCATGGGTTGAAAGTCCGTCAATCAAGTCGCAAACCGTCATAAAAAGATGGTGTCTTTCTAAAGATAATATGATAATGAAAAGAGCATCCTTTGTGGAAGCTCTTTTTGATAGTCGTTGTTACTGTGCTATAGTTAGTTACCCGTGGTGCTAGTTGATTTTAAAATACTTCAAATTATAAGTTAGTATGAATTGTTCAAGTCTCAATTGTAATCCAGATAGTCCCCTAGCCAACGTCTGCTCAATATCAAATAGAGAACAAAGTTCCGCAAAGCGAGTTTCAATTGTCCGTCTCCATGCTAGTAACTGCCTGTTGTTATGTTGCTCTGCACCGACCATGTTTTGACGCAAGGGCGTCCACAAATGATAACCTTTATGCCCCAACTTATCTTTTAGCTTCAGAAACCTTAGAGAGGCCAACATTTTTAAGATGTTTTATTGATTTGGGACAATAATCACGATAACATTGAGAACATATTTGAGTTAATTGTGCTATACTCCATTGTAAATGATGTTGTAAATGATGGGATTTTGCAGTATACTGTAAGTGGCTCAAAAGAACTACCTCCTGTCTGTTTCGTCACTTACAGTATAGCTCTTTTGGGCTTTTTAGTATACTTTGACATCAACTAGCACCACGGGTGTTTATATATTATTCTATATCCCAAATATTTTTTTATGATTTAAAATATGATTTATGTAGAACATAGAGAGGAATGATTGACAAGACTGCTGATAATACCAACAACCAAATTAAATGCGCAAATAAATTCGCATCAAGCTGATTTACCCAAATTCCTCTAACTATCTTAGAAGCATGATAGAGTGGGGATACCCATGTTATTTTCTGAACAACAGAAGGCATCGACGAAATTGGAAAGAAGGTACCTGAAAACATATATAGTGGTCGAATAACTAATACATTATAATAATTAAGAAATTCTCTTGAGGGAGCTATGTAAGTAAATGCTAAACCTAAAACACCGAATAAGTATCCAACGACAAACAAAACAACTGGAATTAGTACAAAAAAGATATTGAAATTTCCGCTAATGAAAATAGAAACCAGAAAAAAAATCCCTCCGAAGATTAACGCTCTTATTCCAGCCCAAATAGACTGACCAATGACTATATCCCCTGTATTTATTGGGGTCATCAGCATTGCATCATATGTCTTTTCAATACGAAATTGTATAAATGCATTCACTGTTGTTTCAGAAGTAGCAGCTGTCATCGCAGTTGCGGAGATTAAACCTGTAATAATAAAGTCTCGATAGCTCATTCCCCCAACGGTTGTTAAATAACTTCCTAATCCGAATCCCATTGCGAGTAAGTAAAATAATGGATCAATAAGGTTTGGCATAATTGAAATTTTGAATAAATTTCTAAAACTCATATAATTCCTAATTATAACATTTCTTATAGACATTAGGGACAGTTTAGTCATGGTTACTCTGTACCTTTCTTTCTACACTGGTCAATTTTAAAAATAAATCCTCTAAGCTTTCCTGGTTATGAACTTTTAACAAGTCCGTAACTGTACCCTCTGCACTAACAATACCAGAATGGACAATGAGAATCCTATCTGCTAATT
The DNA here is from genome assembly GCF_053206505.1 of Streptococcus fryi. Taxonomy (NCBI): domain Bacteria; kingdom Bacillati; phylum Bacillota; class Bacilli; order Lactobacillales; family Streptococcaceae; genus Streptococcus; species Streptococcus fryi. Next base: position 15,894 of record NZ_JBRUGW010000037.1, read on the forward strand.
TTTCTATTTCATCCATATAATGGGAAGTTATAATAACTGAGACTCCTGCTTCTGTTAACTCTTTAATCTTATTCCAAATAAGATTTCTTGACTGAATATCTAATCCAACAGTAGGCTCATCCAAAATAATAATCTCAGGCTTATTTAGCAAAGCACGTGCTAAAGAAACTCTTCGTCTCATCCCACCAGATAACTCCCCGATTTTTTTATTTTGCTGACCATCTAGATTTACAAAAGTTAATAATTCTAAAGCTCTTTCTTTAAGTTCTTGTTTAGAAATGTTATAACAAATTCCATGAGCAATTAAATTTTCTATAACTGTAAGTGTCGAGTCCAACATATCATCTTGGGTCACAATCCCTAGCTTAGATTTACTTTCTGCTCTATTTAAGGTAATGTCTTTTCCGTCAATAAAAATCGAGCCCGACGTAATAGAAGTAGCAGAGTATATCATTTTTAATGTTGAACTTTTTCCTGCACCATTCACTCCTAAGATGCCAAGACATTCCCCACTGCTCAATTCAAAATTTATATTACGAACTGCTTCAAAATCGTCATACTTCTTACTTAAGTTAACTACTCTTAATTTTTCCATTTCTACCTCTCAAAACAAACAGGGCAATCTGAATGTTTATTTAGCTCGATAAACTCTTGTTGGAACGTTAGAAAATCAATACTAAATCTCTTATTATATGTCAGTAGCATCCTTGAACCCCAAAAGATATATCTCATTATTTCATAAGCAATAAAATAACCATGGAATAAACAAGCTGGCCCTAATGCTCCATTAGGGGTTCTAAATAAATCAAGCTCATCTTTATTTCGAATATGTCTAACTGTCTCAAGCTCTTCTGCATATTCTGGTCTAATTTTCAAATCATCTAAATACTGACAATAAAAGCAAGCTGATTCTTTAGGAATTATTGAATAAACTCGTCCATTCTTTTTCCCTACAAGTGCTGAAAAACATGGCTTACTATTACGTATACATGCTTCATTATTTATTTGGAGTTTTTTACTTTTACTCCATATGAATATTTTAGTATAATTATATCAATAAACTTATCGATATATGAAATTTCAGGAGATTTTATCACGACAAACGCATGAGAATGTCTTTTCCCCATTTTTCTCCCACAAACATTTTTTGACTTACAATAGTCGTTTTAAATACTGGTCAAAGGACAGACCAAGGACATATTTCTTACGGCGCATGC
>NZ_JBRUGW010000038.1:0-16668 GCF_053206505.1 Streptococcus fryi
TCCCAACGTGCTTTGTTCCCTGATATTTGGTTTCCCTCACAGGTCAGTTGGGTGATGATAGGCATTAAGGTCACGCCTACTACTTTGCCAAAAAGTAGATTTACTATACCGCCTTTACGGACGCACGTACAATATCAGAGGGCCGCCAGGGAACGTCTAAATGGTGGACTGCTTTCATGCGTGATTGCACGTTTAGACCAGTCCCACCTTTTTCCGTAGAAGCCATAAGAATCCTAACTTCTCCACTATTGACCTTGCGTGAGAGAGAGTTTTTCTTCTCATCGGTATTAGCGTCATGGACAAAAGCAATTGCTTCTTTGGAAATCCCTCTATCCACTAAAAGGTCTTTCAATTCATTGTAAACATCAAACCCTTCTTCTTTACTTTTAGGCGTTCCAATATCTGAGAAAATCATCTGGGTAGCTTTCTCATTTTCTCCCTCACGGTAAATGCGTTCCACATTGTCCACTACTTGAAGAATCTTCTGATTATCAGATAAGGTATAGGCTGGATCAATAAGACGCATGTCAATGGCTAGTTTTCTGGCCTCCCCAGTTATCTTTAACATGTTATCGACACTAGGGTCAACGCTACCTGACTTGATTGCGTCTGAACGGTCAACCAACTCTTCAAGGTAGTATTTCTGAGCTTCTGTGAGTTCACTCTCTACCGCAATGACTTTAGCTTCAGGAACAGGTAAATCAAGCATATCTGAGGTCTGAATATCAGCTGTTTCCTTATAAATCCGCATGAGTTCAGGCAGGTTCACAAACTTCTTAAAGCGTTTCTTAGGTTGGTACTTGTCTCCTGTTGGGGCAAGTTCCATAGAATTCTCAATATTCCCAAAAGCTCCCACCCATGAGTCAAAGTTTGAGACTTGATAGCGTTCTAAGACATCTGGTTGGATATAACTCATCATGGTATAGAGTTCACTAATAGAGTTAGAGACTGGTGTTCCTGTCGCAAAGACCACATTACGATAGTCGTGTTCTCCTTGAACCTGTCTGACCTTCATTTCCATATCTACATTCTTTTTAGAGGTCGTGTTGGTAATTCCTGCGACATTACCAAGTCCAGTAATGGGGCGAATATTCTTAAAATGGTGAGCTTCGTCCACAAAGAGAAAGTCAATCCCAAGGTTTTCAAACTCAATAAAGGTATCTCGATCCAGTTTTTGGAGTTCTTCCAATTGGTGCTCCAACCCCTTGATAGAACGCTCTGCTTCTTTAACGGTATAGTCACTATCACTGCCTTGTTTAATCTCTCGTAATTGGTTCAGCTTATCTTGGATATAGGCGACCTGCTTTTCCTGACTCATGGGGATTTTCTCAAACTGGGAATCCCCAATGACAATGGCATCGTAGTCCCCTGTGATAATCCGTGAGACAAACTGCTTACGTTTAGCTTTGGCAAAATCTTTCTTGGTCGTCACATAAACATTCTTCGTTGGGAAGAACTTCATGATTTCTTGACCAAACTGAGCGGTCAGACTTGATGGCACCACATAAAGAGGTTTATGAACCATTCCCAGTTCTTTCAGTTTGAAGCCTGCTCCAAGCATGGTTAAAGTCTTACCTGAACCCACTTCATGAGCTAGAAGCGCTCGTTTTTCTTCCACAATCCGTTGAATAGCATTCTTTTGGTGAGGGCGTAAGGAAATATTCTGGGCAAGCCCATCAATAGTTAAATGGCTGCCATCATAAACTTTTGAGACTGTACGATTATAAAGGCTATTATAGGTCTCTTCAATCATCTGTTGCACCTCTGGGTAACTAGCCACAAAATCTTGGAAGAGTTCTTGAAGTTGTATTTCCTTAGCACGAAGAACCGTTGTCTTCTCGACATCCATCACATGCTTTTTCTTATCCCCATCTTCCACTTGTTTGGTAATGGTTGGTTGATTGGAATTAAGCAGGTTTTCAAAGATTTTTCGGCCACTATCATAGCGTGACCCAGGCACACCTAAACTTCTATCCGTTGCGGTAGAATACCTAAAGGCAAACTTGGATTGGTAAGACATCGTCCCATCAATCGGACTGACTTCAAGAACAGTTGATACTTCTTGGTCAGTCAGGTCAAAAGTTTGTCCCATAAAGGTTTCTTGGGCAAATTTCCCATAAACGGCTAGAGGAATCCAACGTGAGCCAATCCTATAATCAATATCAGCTAAGGTCACACGTGGTGGTTTCACGTCTTCTAAGAGACCTTGATAATAGACCCAAGGAAAATCAGAGTTGTCTGCTTTAATGAGTAAGTCCACAACCTCTAACTTAGTCACCACATCTCTTGATAAGAAGTCCTGCCGCGACACATAAACCACTTCTCTACCGTTTAGATAGCGTTCTGGGTCTGGAATAATAGCGTCTCCTAATTCCTCAATCAAAGTCGCTTTAGAGTCTGTTTGATAAATAGACATCATGTAATCCAAATCTACACCACGACCATCTGCTAGACTAGAATTGAGAGCGTCAAGGGCAGAAGAAACTGCCGTCACTTCCTTTTCAGGACGAACCAAGGCCTTTTCAAAGGCAAGAGATTTGGTATAGATAACTGTCTTCCCACTCGGGTCAAGATTTTCATCTTCTAAACTCGCAAGGAGCGAATACTTATCATCACTATCAAAAAGGTTACGATTCACAGCACTATTGACATACCCGAAGCGTTTCACAAAAGTATCATAGGTGCGATTGAGATGTCCTAACAAGTGGTTAAACTCATCTCTGTCGTAATCATAGTAGCGCTGAATGGCGATGACCTCTTGGTAGGCGTTCCGAATATCAACCATCCCTTTAATCCGTGCCACTTCTTTCTCTGACAAGGGAGCTTCATAGAAAACCGTCTTTTTGAAATAGCCCTTAAACTGCCCACGTTTGGTGGCTTCTTCTGTCACATACACATCAAGAGCGGTGCTATCGGTGACTTCGAGGTCATTAAAGCGGTCAATCTGTTTTTGCGAATGCTTGGTGTCCCAAGCCTTAAAGGTCCCCTCCTCGTCCACATAGTAGCTAATCTCCTCTGTCTTTGTCCCTACACGAATGCCCTTATGATCTCGGTAGTAAACCGTAGAATCCTTATAACCAAAACTATATTGGTCTAAGCTTTCTCTGATGTCAGAAGGAATCGAAGTATCAATAACTTGTCTTCTCACCACATCAGGAGTGATAAGGATGTCAGAAGGGTCAACACTTCTAGACGCTTTAACCTGTTTAAGAGCTGTCTGTACAGCTTCTATTAGGTTATCAGAAGTGCCTTTCACAGAAAGTGTCCCACCGTTAAAGTTTCTGACTTCATAGCTCCCAAGAACCTGACTGTTGTAGTCCCCATAAAAGTAAGGATTCAGCCAAATACGGTCATCCTTGTCATAGCGAATAGAACCTGAAAAAGCTAAATCATCTGCCACATATCCCTTATCCATATGCTTCTGGAAGAACAACATGTCCGTTGTGACATTGGTGCCTGCAATGGCCTTAAAGGCAGTATCTGGCAAACGCACACCACCAAGAAAATCAGTCGTCTCACGAATATCTTGGAGAATGTTTTCTGTCCGTTTGTCCATGGTTCCTGTTGAGGAAATGATAGCCACTTGCCCACCATCATGCACCAAATCTAATGATTTTTTAACAAAGTAATCATGAATCATATAGGGTTTATCATAGCGACTGTCTGCAATCCTGATATTGGCAAAAGGCACATTTGAGAGAACCAAATCAAAACTATTGTCATTAAAGGCAACAGTCTCAAAGCCCTTTACTTCAATATGGCTATTTGGATGAAGGTGTTTAGCAATAGTTCCTGTAATCGCGTCTAGCTCTACACCATACAACTCACTATTTTCTCTCAGGTGTTTAGGCATTGCCGCAAAGAAATTTCCCGTTCCCATAGACGGGTCTAGTATTTTACCACCAGTAAAGCCATCACGTTCTAACTTCTCCCACATCTGACGAATCAAGTGAGGGTCTGTGTAATAAGCTGTCAAAGAAGATTGTTTCATGTCCGAATACTCTTTATCTGTGACTAGTGTTTTTAATGCCCCACGTTCCTTAGAAAACTTTGGGTTATACTCGTCAAAGAATTCATTAGCTAGGCCTCCCCAGCCCACGTATTTAGCAAGCAGTTCTTGTTCACTTGGTGTGGCTTGACGGTGTTCATCTTCAAGCCTCTTCACCAAACGAATAGCAGCAACATTCATTTCAACCTTATCTCTTGTTGTCTTAGGGTAAAAGTTTGATAAGTCTTCTGGGAAGTGAAAATCAGTGGCTGGGGGCGTCTTAATGACTTCAGAAAGTTCTGGCTCACCCTCCGTTTCAAATATTTCAGTTTTTTCTGCTTCACTTTCTGTGACTGGTTCTTGGGAAACAATGTCTTGATGGTCGTCATCCATAAAAGAAAAGAGGTCTAATTCTTGGCTAGGTTCTTCCACTTCCTCTTTTTCTTCGACAGAAGGAACATGAAGAGCTTGAGTGATGTCTTCTAGTGTCCGTAAGAAAAGAACTGGATTTTGTTCAATCATATCTGTGAAATCATTTTGTAATTCAATCCGTATCAGGTTATTAACGCCTGAGTCCTCAATGGCCATTACCTGAAACTCTTGCCCCTTATAAGTCACAATCGAAGCAATCGGATAGCGTTTAAGGGCTTCCTCTACGATAGGATTTTGAGGGGGTGATTGAGTCATGATTTCAGATTTTGTTTGTGAGATGTGTTCTCGCCATTCCCTAAAGGATAGGTCAGGTTGGGACAGTTTGTCCCTTTCAAAGGTTCTAGCTTCTTCAAGAGTAAGGTCTTCATGCAAGAAGGCGTAGGCAATGGGTCTTGCTTCTTCTAAGTCTAGCTGACTGGTCAAGAAAAATTCTGCCTTGTCATGCGTTAATCCCATCTGAAGCAATTCTGTCGCAAGGGCTAATTGAGTAACGGTTGCTTTAGGATAGCCCCCTAATAAGGCTAGGTCCGCATTCTTCAAATGAAAACGCCCTGCAGCAGCTATCAGTATCCCACCTTGTTGCTCATCCAAGTCAGCTAAGTCTATTCCTAAACGAGTCAGTTTTTCGGTATTTTCAGCCAAAATGGTTTGACCCATTTCAGTTAAGATCACTTCTTCTTGAGGTGTTAAAGGACGTTGTAAGTCATAGACGGTCCCATCAGCTTCTAAATAGGTTAATAGCTCATTGTCCGCATAGATTGGTGTCATTTCCATTTCATGGTCAAACTCCCCACGTCTCAAGTTTGGTAGTTTTGGACGTCTATTTCGCACTTGGTCAAAGTGACTTAATATCTCAAATTTTTGGGACAAGTTTAGATGTTCATAAGCCGATAAATGTTCTGTTTGCCCTGTTCGTAAATCGAGTTGTGATAACTCGTCCTCATCAAGACTTGCAATTATGATGAAACCCTCTTCCCGAAAGGTGATGTCCTGAGAAGGTTCTGGAACTACTTTTTCTTCAACCGCCTCCTCTATTTCCTCTACCGTTTCCTGGGGACTTACCTGTTCAGGTTCATAGGTCAGAAGAAACTGTTCAATATCACGGCTAATTCGGTCAGACAAATTATTGGCCACTCGGTAGACATTGACCAAATTAGCAGCTCTGCCTTTTTCCAAAAGAGAAGCTACCGAAATGGATTGATAGGCGCCTTCTTGGTCTAAGAGCTGAAAGCGAGTGGCTAGGTTAAAGAGGGCGACTTCAATCACCAAGGCTTTCTCATCACTGTTTAACTGAGGTAACTTCTTTAAGCCAGCCTGACCAAAGGTCTGCGTGTAGCTGCTTAGGTCTGTTGCCTCGTCAAAGGGGCTTGCCTCTACAAAAGCAGAAACTTCGGTTTCAAAGCGAACCACTTGAACAGGTGAGCTGACTACTCCTCTTTGGGTTGTAAAATTTTGGATAAGGCTATCCCAATCCTCATCAAAATGGGCTGCTTGATAGCGTAAAAAGGTTTCCAAAAGAATCTGGTCACGTGGCAATCTTGCCCGCAACATCTCAAGTAATTGTTCTTGAGTCATACGTTCCTCCAATTAAAAAGGAGCTGAGAGGTATTCTCAGCCCACTGCTTTAGTCTAGGACCAAGGCTCTTTGGTCTTTTTCTTGTGGCAACTTTTCCATCAAAGTTGTCACATACTGTTGTAAGAAATGGCTTTTCTGGTCTAACAAATCTTTCTGCAAGGCGAGATAGGTCACATCTCCAAAATAATCTTGACTCGTTAAAGACAACTCCTTTTGGATAATGTCCTGCAAGGTCTCTAAGGTGAGAGGCGAATAATCCTCCTCATTCAAAACCTCATACTGAGCAAGGGACTCAGAAATATTGTTGGACGCAATCACTTCCATAATGAAACTGGCTCCTTCTCCTGTTCGATAGAGTTTATCCAAGAGGTCCGTCACTTCTTCTTGAAGCTGTTCCTGATAACCGTCTGCTCTTAGGCGCAGGTCATCACTGACTAAAGACAAGTCATCAATGCCCATAAAGTCTTGATAGAGCCTGTCAAGAAGTGACTTGTTTTTAATACTCAATTCCATGGCTAAAAAGGCCTTAACCATGTCTTCATAGTTTTCTCGTGCCATCTCAGAAAGGGTTCTAGAAATTGTGTCATAATTCCAAGCCATAGCTTCTCTCCTTACGCTGTTGAATTGGATTCAAGCCTTGTTGGACTTCTTCAAGGTCTGACAGTCCGTCACTATCCGTATCACTGCTAAAAGGATTGGTCCCTAAAGCTAACTCTTGAGCATCCGTTAGACCATCTTGGTCTGAATCTCTTGTGTAAATGCTTTTAGGTTCCATCTAGTTGTCCTCCATTTTGCGTTTAGAAAGTCCGTAAGCTAGGCCTAAAAGAAGTCCTCCACCGACAAGCGCCAAGAGGGATTGACTCTCTCCTGTATTTGGTAAGACACTTGCTGGAACTGGTGGTTCTTGTGGTGGGATAGGTGGTTGTGGTGGGGTTGGTTGATTCGGAGTTAGTGGCTCTGGTTCAGGAGTAGTTGTTTTAACCGTATTTGAACTAATGGTGTAGCCATTGACGGTATGTAGTACCGTATTTTCTACTACACCTGAGGCGATTCGTTTCATCTGCACGTAAACATCTGCCTGAAACTCGGATTCTTCTGCTAGTTTTTCAAGGAATTCCTTATCAAAACTGATGGTAACCGTTCCTTTTGACGTGTCGACATGTTGTAGCGTGTACTTAGTCACTTCTGTCCCTTTTGGTAAAACCGTTCCATCTTTTAGAGTGACATCTACCACAGTATAAGCCTTGTAAACACCATTATAGTCGTCATGGTTTTCATCATAATCATCGTCAAAGCGGTACTCGATGAGTGGTGTCGCACGATTACCAGGAATAAGTGCTCCCACCAAGCGGTAGTTAAAGACCTGATTCAAGGCAACTTCTTTTCCATCAAGACTGTTCTCCTTTTGTGACAAATCAATCACCACATCTTTTTGTGGGTCCAGTTTTGGCACATTATTGACCACTGTTTCTGTCACATAAGCCAAACCAAAGACAATCTGATAAGCGGTGTTTTCATATTTCCCACCAGTCTTTGTTAGCTCATTCTTAATGGTCATTGGAAGGGTCACCACTAAGGTTTGACCAGTTTTAACATAAGCCTCGTAGAACGCTTTTGGATCATCAGCGCTTAAAACTTGAATAGCTCCTTTAGGTGTGAACTGGCGTTTGACCATAGCGTCTTGAACCACTTTAGGCGCTTCTGACAATGAGGCATAGGCTTTCACCGAAATCCCTTTGACAAGATTTCCTGCCTTATCCATCACTTGAACGCCATCTGCGTTTAGGATAAGCGCTTCTTCAGGGTAATCATCCACGAAGTAAAAACCTTTTGTAAGAATATCATCTGTCACTACCAAATCCTTGTACTGACTGTAATCCAGAACAATTTTGTAGTAATTAATGGTATTTGGAAGAACGGTCTTCCCATCAATAGACACGCCCTCTATATTGGTATTGGACTTATGAGGGTTTACTTTTGGCACGTGATTCGTTACCGTATTGGTTTCATAGGCTTGTCCAAAGTCTACTTGATAAGCTACATTGTCATAAGACTTTCCTGAATTAAGCATAGACTCACGGACAGTCATAGGAGTAACGATGGTGATGTTTTGACCTTGCGTTACATAAGACTCATAGAAGGCTTGTGGATCTTCTGCCATAAAGACTTGGAAGGTTCCTTTAGGTGCAATCTTACGTTTCTCAAGGGCTACTTGTAGGTTTTTAGGAGCTTCTGATAAGCTCGTATAAGTTTTTACCGTAACACCTGTGACATCTTTGCCATCAGTTGTCACAAGTTGAATGCCTGCAGCATCTGGTAATAGAGCTTCTTCGGGATAATCATCCACAAAGTAAAACCCTTGTGCAATCTGAGCCTTATCAGCCTTAATACCACGGTATTGGTCCAAGTCCCATGACAAGGTATAGTGGTTTTGTGAACCGACTACCATAGGTTTGCCATTGATATCCACCTTATCCTTATTTAGGTTTTGTTTTTTAGGTGATGGGCTTACAAGGGTATTCGTCACCTCATCGGTTTCATAGCCATTGCCAAAATCCACTTGGTAGGCTTTGTTTCGATAAGTTTTCGTCTGACCATAAAGACTATCTTTGACCGTCATTTTGGTGACAAGGTTCAAAGAGGTTCCTGTTTTAACATACTGGTCATAAAAAGCCTGATTGTCATTAGGCATAAAGACTTGGAAAGCCCCTTTTGGAGAAATCTTAGCATGAGCGAGTTTATCTTGAAGGTCTTTAGGAGTTTCTGACAGCGACGCATAAGCCTTGACAGTAATCCCTGATACAGCTTTGCCATCAGGAGTGGTGATACTTGTTCCCTGGTCTACTAAATTCAACACTTCCTCTGGGTAATCATCTACAAAGAAGAAACCACGAGCAATCGTCTCTTTAGAAGACCTATCACCTTTATATTGATCTAAATCCCAGGTCAAACGGTAATGATTAGTCGTTCCTAAAGCCACTACCGTATCGTTAATAACCACACCGTCTTCATTTTCATTGCGTTTTTGAGGATCAATACGGCTAGTGGTCGTTCCATCACCAGGCGTTCGCACCGTCACGACATTGGAAGTCACTGTATAGGCATTTGGGGTTCCCTTATTGATAAAGAGCTTATAACTATTGGAATAGGTTGCCCTATCATTCTGAAGGCTACCATAAAGTTTCGGAGCCACCAGTTGGTAAGTCTTGGTGAGGTCTTGGTTAACCTCTTGAAGCAAGGATTCCTTGGCGGTCAAGGTCACAAAGTTCTTAGCAGCATCAAAGCTGAGGGTATAATTTTCATTTTCTGCCTGCGTTTTTTCCTTGTCAAAAGCATAGCCTGCTGGAAGGTAATCTTCAAAGGTGAGGCTAGTGGTTTTGGCTCGATTTTGAGAAAAAGCGTCTACGGTTAAGGGGTAAATGACCGTTGAATCTTTTGAGACCGTTTTGTCATGAAGGTTCACTTGGTCGGTATTGATAACTTCCTTAACAATTTCAGGAGTCGTTGTCAGACGATAGTCGTGGTAATGAACCGTTGGCACGGTTGGTGCTTTTGGCAACGGTTCTGGCGTAGGTTCTTTAGGCAAGGTCACCTTGGTAAGTGTTAGGCTAGGCTGAGTGACTTCCTCTAATGGTTTTTCCTTAAAGCTCACAGGTGGCTCTGGCGTAAAGGTTTTTGGGGTAAAGGTTTTTGGCACAACCTTAACGGGTTCTGGAACTGGCTCTAACTTTGGTGTCACATGTGGTTTTGGACTATAAGGTTTGACCGTCCGTGCAACTGGAAGGGTATTTAAGGCAAACCAATAAGAGAGACCAACATTTTGGGGCATATCCCCTTGACCAAAGGTCACTGTATAGGTGTTGCCTGATGTAACCGTTGAGACAATCGCTCCCTTATAGGCATACTTACTATATGACGTATCCCATTCTTCAGGAAGATTTAAATCACTGGCACGGTTTGACCCAAGTGAACGAGCCAAACCTTCGTTAGTCACTTGAACGGTTGAACCATTAATCGGCACAAATTTCCCAGATGAATCTTTGACATATTCTAGACCAATGTCATTATGATTGAGTGAGGAATGGGTAAAGACGCCTGGTTTTTCCTTGGTGAAGCTCACTTGTGAGCCATCTTCTAAGAAATACTTGGCTTTGACACGAAACTCCATCTTGTCTGTTCGCCAATTGCCTGTCCCATCATTACGGTAGGCGATAAAGCCTTCTGTTGGGTCATTGGGCACGACTAACTGCACGGCATTAGTTCCAGCTGGAGAAACAAGGTTTGTAATGTCATAGGCTACTTTTGTGATTTTCTTACCATCAAAGCGAGCATTTTGAAGGTTTTGATAGGTAAAGGAAAGAGTTTCTCCTGTTTTAAAGGTGTCATAGACAAAGAATCCTGTCGAATCAAGGATCTTAGAGTACCCACCAAGCATAGCGTCACCTTTTGGAACGATACGATTAGGATTTCTGGTATCAGCTGAATGTCGTGCTTGCGGTTCTCCATTATTCAAGTTGAGTGCCTGAGCAAGAGCTTGAGAGATATAGCCTTCCTCTCCTTTTGAAATCTCAGCTAAATCACGTTTATAGCGCTCCATTTCCTTGGTGTTATAGGCATCAATGGCGTCATTTTCTGTCTTGGCAGCTTCTTCTTTTTCCTTATTACGTTTCGTGATAGCAGCAATCTCAGCTTCACGGTCTGTCACCAATTTCTGTTGGTCTTTATTGTAGGCATCCACAGCAGCTTGAGAGGCCTTATTTTCATCATCCACTGCTTTTTGTTCAGCTTGATTGCGTTTAGCAATAGCTTCATTATCAGCCTTTGCCTTAGCAAGACCCGCTTCATTTTCCTTTTGAGTCACTAAGTTCTTTGCGACAATGGCATCTGCATCTTTTTTCTTTGATTCGTATTCAGATAGATTGTCCTTATTTTGCTTATCAATAGCAGCTACCGCAGAGGTATAATCCTGATAGCCTGAAACCGTTGAACCATCTCCTGATGTTACGGTTTGAGTTGTAACGGTCACATTAGCCAACTGATCTTGGCCTTTGATTTTTGAAACTGTGCTATCCACTGAATGATTCAAGGCGTTTCCTGCTTGAGTAGCTTCTTTATGACTAGCAGCCAACGCAGCATTCCCTTGTTCAACACGTGTTTTATCTTGTTCATAAGTCGCTTTGTCAGCTTTATAGGTATTGGTCACCTGAGTAATGGCTTCAGCCTGCCTAGCAGCATCCGCTTCCGCCTTATCCAATTGCTTACTGGTCTCACTCGCAGAGGTGGTGTTTCCTAAATCCATAGGTTTATCCTGAATGGTCGTAACCCCTTCAGCGGTTGCTTGATTGACAGCCTGTGTCACAACATCGTGAGGAACGGTGACTGTGATAGCTCCATCTGATTGACCAGTTGAGGCAAGGCTATCCGTCTGTTCAACAACTGGAGTTGGCTGAGCTTCTGGTAAGTTGGTCGCAGGATTTTCTGTCAACTGAACGGTTTTATCCAGCGAGGGTGTTACCACTTCGTCAGCTTGTGCTACTTGGCCACCCCAAGCGATAACAGCTATCACCATGGTTCCAAGAGCTACCGAACAAAGTGTCCGATACTTCTTACTTTTACGGAAGACATGCTTTTCTGCTTTTTCCTGATTAACTAAAAAGTGATGATGGCATTGTTTGGTCATAAAAAGTCCTTCTTTTCTTTTGATAAGTAGCAACAATCTGTCACTCTCTCCCCATCATAAAAAAGACGACTTGATTTTGGTATCACATCAAAGAAGGACAAAGAAAAAAAGCTATCGGTAGCATTACCGATAGCTTCTGAAAATCCCTATAAAAAAGGGGAGGACTGACGCATCAGACCCTCCCAGACATGACTAGCACGCCCCAATTCTATAATATCATTGATTTTAATCAATATGATAAAGATGGAAATAATCCATATCTAATCACCATCTATTAAAATTGCACTAATTTCTGTATCAGTCAAATTAAGACTATTCTTAATTACAGTATCAAACGAGTTGCTATCTTTGGATCTCTTTAAAATTAAATCTGGTGTAATACTTGAACTAAGTTGATTCCCTTTTAATAATGTTTGAGGCTTTGCTAACCTTGTTTTTGTAAAACCCATAGTACAAAGATTATCCGAAGTCGCAAATGAACATGAAATTTTATTTTTTTCAAATTTCTCTTCCACTAGGATACCATTATCATAAAATATCAATATTCCTTGCTCAAGTACAGAAATTTTACGTCGAATAGAACCTTTTTGACTTTTATTAGCTAAATCGAAATCCTCCTCTAATAAACTCCCATCATAACATTTATCAAAAAAAGTTTGTGCGGTCAGTTTTGTGAGTACACCTGTTAAGTGTAGAAAATTGTCCTCTTTTGAAGCAATTTGATAATACTTTTGATAGTGAAATTCACTCGAATAAATAAGATACTCTGAATCAACAAGCTTTTCCTTATATAGCTTAGCACACTTTAACAATGCTAAGCGAACTTTTTCTTTAAATGTTACTACCATCAATACTCCTAAGAAAAAAACGGAGGTATTCTACACTCCGCTTTTGGATTTTTCACAGTTACCTCTGCAATGGACTTGGGTTTTCAGTCTCCAATCCGACCACTTGTATAGGTTTCTAGTCTCTATACCGACCCTTTTATCACTATCATAATAACAAAAAATTATCATTTTGTCAAAAAGAACTAATTGATATTTAGCGATATTTATCTAAAGGTTATTGGGAACATGTCACGAGCAATTTAAATTGTTAATTTGCACTTATATCTTTTCCACTAATATGAGGCTATCTAATAGTAAAAACCAGGACAAAACTATCCCTATTTTATACTTCTATTTCGTCGTATAGGCAAAACTAATCGTACCATCGACTCCTGATAACTTACGGAAGGTATAGTTAGGATTGCCATTATAGTTAGTTTCTGAGATAAGGAAAGATCCATCTGGGTAAACTTTCTCGACAAAGGCGACATGCCCGTATTCTGTCGGCGATCCATGACCTCCTCCCGCAAAGGAAATAATCGCTCCTGCTTTTGGTAGCTTACCTGTTTCACCACCAAGACGTGCTGCTGTTGCCACCCAATCTTGACCATTCCCCATGGTACTAATGATTGGGATTTTCTCACCATTTCGTCCTTTGAGTTTCAAGCCCAATTGGTTAATCCGAGCGGCAACTCCCCACGTACATTGCCCATAGGCATAACCCATACCGTCACCTCCACCTGGAACGGAGTTGTCATAAAGGTCTCCTCGAACCGCTTCTAGCGCTTTTGGATCACTTTGGGCGGTCCCACCATTTGGTTGGCTAAAGCCTTTCTCAATTTGGTAATACCACTCCGTTGCTCTCGTTTGACGTTCTAGGAGTTTGTCACCACTATTTCCCTCCCAATAAATGAGAAAGAGTTGGGCAAGACTGGCTGGACTTCCTGAGTTTTTGAAGAAATCTTTTAACCAGTTGGTATAGTAAGGATTATCCCCATGGAGCATAAAATCCAGTTGTAAGCCTAAGTCATACCACTTCTGATTTTTCCCTTTGGCATACTCCAATAATAAGGTATGTCTGCGTGACCCATCTGCTGTATCTGTCCACTGCCCTAAGCCTAAGCCACGTCTTAGAATATTGGGGTACCTGCCATTATAGATAGCTGGACCATTTAGAGACAACCAGCCCTCATCGTCCCAAGAACTATCCGTTACACCAACAGGAGGCGATAAGTAATCACCTTCAGCTCGTTTAGGATTGATAGAGGATTCTACTGACCAGTTTCCTAAAATTGCCGCAATGGCTTGATTGGTCGCTCCTTGGCTTTTCAAATACTCATAGATAGCTTTGGCTCTCGCAAACTCATCGCCTCCAAATTGTCCAATGGTAGGTAGAATGGTCGTTTGGAGTTGAATGACTTTAGGAAAGTAAAAGGCTGGATTGACGTAAACCAGTTTCTCTGAATCATCGTCAACCTTTTGATAGGTCACTTTTAGACCAGCACCATCCTTGGTTTGACCGATCACTTCCCCTGCTTGGACTTTTTGGCCATCGCTCACTCGACCAGTATGGATATTAAACAAGGTCAATTGAGACTTGTTTAGTCCCTTACCTGACGTGATGATAATGTTCTCGCCATCTAGGGAAACCTTACCATCCATGGGAGCCACAATCACTTGATTTTCTTTAGCTTCTAGAATGATATGATGATGAAGCGTTGGCTTGTCATCAATCACCTCATAACCATAACGAACTGTCATTGTAAGCGCGTCATCTTCAGTCTGTCCCTGAAATGGATTATCCAATTCTTGGAGGGCAAGGTAGGTGCCTTCCTCACTTAATTCCTTTAAGTCTTCTCTATCGTCATCAGAGAGTTTGTAGGCAGGCTCCTTGGTCAACTCAAGCATGGATTTTAAAGAATCTCCACCGTTTAAGTCCTGCCAAAGTTGACTGAGATAGGCGTGATAAGTCTTATCACCATTTTCCATGACTTCTTCTAAAGCATAATCTTGATACTTGAGATTCATAAAGCCCATGACGTCATCAATCTTGGTGTAGTAGGTAATGCCAGTGGGGTTGGTTCGGGTGTTTTCCGCATCTTCCCACGTCATGTGTGTATAGGCTTTTGTCAATTCACTCTCATCCTGTTGAATGAGAGTGGTTCCTGAAATTCCTATAACAAAACTCATCATCAAAAGCAAGAAAAACAAAAGGCCTGACACGACCCAAGTCATAGGATTAAGGGCAATCGATGAAAAGAAGGTCAGGCTATTCTTAATCGCATGAATAACCCCTGTTATTCCTGACACATTGTGCCTTCTGGCTTGCTTGAGAAAGGTGTGGTATCGCCTTTGGGGCTTTAAGGGCTTCTGACGGGTGAACCCTTTCCCCTTTTTAAAGTTCTGATGCCGCTCCTTACTATGAGCGGCTTTCGTCTTAGTAAACCGAAGACCTGTCTGCCCACTTTTGACAAGGAGTTTCCCTGACTGATAGGTAAATCTCCCATAGCGTCTTCCTTTAATCACAGACTCTTTTAGGGTTTTGATTCCCTCCAAGTCATCATCTTGAGCGACTACATCAAGTGATTCTGAAGCGACATAGCGTAACCCTCGTTTGACCTTGGTCGAGGGTTTCTTAAACTGATGTGCTTTTTTCAGTTGTTTCACGTCACGCTTAGCTGATTTCACCTCTTTTTCTGCCTGAAGGCGTTCAAGAGGTTTCTCTTTTTGAAACTGAAACCGTGACGTTTTTGATTCTGTTGGCTTTTTCTGATAGGTAAACTTAGAGGTAACAGCCTCCTCTTTTTCAGCCATCTTGACCTCTGCCAAGTGTTTTCTCGCTACTGCTAGGCGCTGTCTGGCTTGAGGAAGCCGATACTTCTTAATTTCCTTACTTTTTAGCCATCTGGGAGACACATAGGCAATCACTTCCTTAAAGGTATCTGTCGCTAGGTCTTTTTCCTCCTGATAGGTTTGCTTCAGAGCCTGACGTTGTTCCCTTGTTTCAGCTTTCTCAGCTCGGCGCATGATAAAGCGTCGCTTAGGAAGGGAGCGTTTTAACCCCTTCTTCTCCCTGCGATAATGGATACGGCTAGCCTTTAAACTACTCTGAAAGGTTTTACGGGCAACCTTGACCTTCTGTTGCTCTCTTGTCATGATTCACCCCTCATCTTTTCTGGATCGGTACTCATGATGTCAAAGAGTTGGGTTTGAAGTGGGATTTTATTTCTAAAAGGAACAACCGTTGAGCCTGCCTTAATCAATCCAGCTCCCTTTTCTGGATTAACCAAGTATTTCTCAAGTTCTTTAGATAAGCCCAAAAGATGAACCAACTCTTCTCGGTCACTCTTAGCTTGTTTTAGAAGTATCATGAACTCGCTATTAGCGATAATGCGTCTGCCATTGGCATCTAATAAAAGAGTTTCCACGTTCTGGGTAATGCCTGTTGGAATGGCCCCATACTTACGAACACGACTCCAGAGCTTGAAGAAGAAATCAGAAGCGTACTTATCCAACAATAGAAGCTGCATTTCATCGAAGTAAATCCAAGTGGTCTTCCCCAGTTGTTGGTTTCTGACCACCCGATTCCAAATCTGTTCAAAAACCACCATGAGAGCAATGGGTTTGAGGGCTTCTCCTAGTTTTTTGACATTGTAAATCACAAAGGATTTATCTGTCGTCACGTTGGTTCGGTGGGCAAACATATCTAGCGACCCTTTGACATAAAGTTCCATATCAAGAGCTAGATTACCTGCTTCTGATTCAGGTTGCTTGGACAATACAAAGACCCATTCTTCCAAGGTTGGCTCTAAGAAATGTTGGTAGGTCAGCCGCGTCACTCGGTCAATGATTGACTTCTCTCGACCGTCCATTTGGCGGTCTAAGAGCTTGCCAATCCAGGACAATAGGAACTCTGATTTAAGCTTGACAGGGTCCTCATCAAAGCCATGACTGGATAAATCAAGAACATTGAGGTAGGTCTGGCTATCTGGGGCAATGATGATACTTTCCCCATCAAAGGCTTGACCAATCAATCCATAGTCGAGTAGGTTAGTGGTATTACTACCACCTTCCTCTCTAAGAACCGTACGTGAGAGTTTCCCCTCATACGGCTCAAGCATTTCATCACTCTTTCGAGCGGCTCTCAATAAATAGTCGTTGACAA
>NZ_JBRUGW010000039.1:0-16482 GCF_053206505.1 Streptococcus fryi
AACTGACACGTTTCTTTTTTTGGAATGACCAGCCTCTACATAAGCAATAACTCGTTTTCTAAAGTCTATTCCGTAACTTTTCATAAGTATAGTATAACAAATACTAAAAAAAAACTAAAGGACTATAACAGACACCTTTTTAGGGGGAGCTTCCACTCTAAGTTTTAGATTATCAATTGTTCTCTTTTTGAAACTGTTCCATTTCATTAAACAGTTCTTTTTCCTGAGTACTTCTAGGGGGAACTTTTAAATATTTATATTTATAAAAATTCCGTCTATCCGTAGGACTAAATTCAGAAGTCCCCCATGAAGCGTAATCAAAGTTTGTACTCAATTTCTGATTTACATACGAAATAACTACTGAAGACCAAGCTGGCAAGTCATTATCATTAAATATTTTCCATAATTCATATCCCAACTCAAATTGTTCATCCAATAATTTTTCAACGTATTTATTATCTACATTAAAATCTTCAGGAATTAGAACACTATAGTGAAATGACGATGAATTTTTAGGTTTAAAATCAAAAAAGACACCACCACCGTCCTCAGACATCTCAATATTTATATAAACTTCTGTCCAATCTACTGGAATGGTTTGGTCAACACTCTTTAAAATTTCAATTATTTTTTCTTGAATCTTTTGTTCTGTACTACTCATTGTACTTTAGCCTCCCGGTTGATTTATAATTCTCCTTACCATAGGGTCATTCCCTTCAATATAGTATCTTACCTTAAATTCAGTAGGTCTCAGTCCACCATTTGCGTATATTGGTTCAATATTAACAGACACCTTTTTCGGTGGGACTTCACTTAAAGCTTCTTTCCATGATTGCTCCATATCGAACCATACTCCACCACTACGATTTATATCTTTATGCATGGCGACTAAGTTATCGATATCACCAGAGCCTTTAAACATAGAAGCAATTAAGTGCCCTCCATCATCGTCTGCTAGCCTGTCTGCACCGCCAACTGTTCTCTGACTGTAAAGATTACGAGTCGCTTTATCTAAAACCAACTCATCTGCTTCTACAGAAACAATTCTGTCATTGGAGCTTCGGCGAAAGGGGTTGTTGGAAGGAAAGTTCTACTGTGGTGATTTTGAGAAAATAGCAGAGCTAAGAACAAGCTTTATTAACTCTAATTTTCTATTGCATAGCTTGTTCAAAAAAATTATCCAAAATTGAGTTAAAATCTTCGTAAATTTCAACAATATCACCTGAGGGTATATCTAATTCATAAAATTTGCTGTCTATTAAAGAGAACACAAACCAACTCATATTACTTTCTCCAAAAAAGAAATATCGTCTGTGCTCTTCAACTTCATGCCAAATCTCATTCATTTCAAAAATATCATAGACTTTTTCAGAGTTCCCTCGGACTGATGCTATACCATATAATAAACATCCATTGAAATCTATGCCATTAGCTATAGACAAAAAATTTAAATAATCATTTTTCAAAAAATCTTTTATTTCTTTTGATTTTACAGTTGGTGACACATCAAAAGAAAGAGATGAAATAGGAGCATTTAATCTTTCATCATATGTTAATTCTATTTGACGTATCTCTTCAATTAATTGTTTCCACATAAATACTCCTTTGAGTTAATTATAGATATTGTTACCAATTATTGGTCAAGGTATTTCTATAACATCACCTGGTAACATTCCCTTTGTCATTTCCTTTTGATAGTTAGTAATAACTTTATGATATGGTTTCTTTTATTCTGAATGAAGAAATATGAGTCTCTGGAAACTACTCTTTTTTATTCCACTCTAGATACTTCTTAAATTTTTTTATCTCTAGTTGAACCACTTGATAAAAGATATCTGCAATTTCCTCCTCTGATTTACTATTATATCGAATCATCTGTTTACCTTTTTCATCATTTTCATAGATATGCCAAATTTGATTAATTTCATCGAATTTATAACCCAAGGCAAATGGCAAATTACTATCTCCAATACAAAGTTTTCTCTCTATTGGAAGCTGTTTTTGCAATACTTCTATTGAAATATCCATATCCAATCCTCTCTAATTAATAATCCCTAAATTGATCATATCCATCCCATTAAATGGCGGAACTATCTGTTCAGCCCCTCCAACTAATTCTTCCCATGGAGCAGCTTTTCCATGAACACCATACTTGTAGTATTCTATATCGCCTCCCAATGCAGACTGAATATTTTTTATATTCCTATTATAATTGGAGACATAATCATTAAATTCAAAATCAGTTAAAGAGCCTAATCCCTCTGATTCTAAAATTAAATTCAATTTTTCTAAATTTCCATCAGCAATAGCATCAATCTTATCAAAATAACTTGATTTATTGAACACACCACTATGGTAAGCTGACGGATTCTCTACATATGGTATTGAACGCTGACTATAAGTATAAACTCCACTTTCTGGAATATCAGAAAAATTAGCACCGTACATTGAACCAAATCTATCCCACATTTCTGGTAAACCAGTCTGCTTCGTAATACCTTGAATAGTTCCATCTTGAAAACCCATTTTATCAGGCCAATAATAATCCACCCATCCTTCAGGCATAACTTTTTTGACATACTTAGCATCTATTGGAACGTTAATATCTGTCTTATCAATAACTTTTTGGAAAGCTTTTTGAAGCTGTTCAACTTGCTCTTCTAATGATAAGTATTTAGTTTCTGCAACTTTTGAAACAAACTGCTTATAATCGTCAGAATTATTAATTACTTTTGGAATAGAAAATTCTCTATTTTTCAGTCTAATCAAACTTTCAGATTCTATATTTTTTAAGATATCTTCAGCTGAGTTGAGAAACTTACTACCAAAATGAGTATCCCCAACTGTTGTTTCCACAACATCAACCATCATGATGCGTTGACCAGTCACTGCATCTACACCTATGCCAAAAGTAGGACGATTTAACGAAAAAGCTTTGGCTCTCTCAAGACCTTCTTGAGCAGCCTTAGATAAGCCTAGGACGGTTTCATCCACTAAATCAAGACCAAATGTTGTTAATTGCTTGCCATAACCATCAACCTGGCGAACAACCCTCTTCCCAAAATCATCCACATGCTTGAGCACGAGCTTGAAGTTATCCGCATTCTTCGCAGCCTGTTCCATGCCTTCGTTAAAGCTAGTCTTGAGGCTAGCCTTGATACCTGCAAAGCCTGCGACCTTGCCTGTCTTGCCTAAGTCAGCGATATAACCTACACCTGGGATGACATCAAACAGGGCAAAGGCACCACGCATCAGACGCTCGCCATCGTCTAGCTCACGACCTGTTCCCCAGTCCTTGCCAGAAATGGCTGAATACATATCCGCAGATGCCAAGGCAAAGCCAGCCGCAGCTCCTGCGGGGGGACAGAAGATGGTCAGAATAACAACTCCTGCTCCCAAAACCAAGTCTCGTACCCCCTCAAAGGATGCTTTCTCATCATTAAGGGAATGGTAGGTGAAGGCTCGGGTCTGATGGCTGACGAACAGGTAATCCTCTTCGCTCAGTTTGCTCTCCTTGTAGACATCACTAGACCTGTAAGCCTCATACTGGGCTTGAAGGCTAGTTTTGTATGGGTTATCAATCTGGTAGAGTTCCTTTAATACTCAAAAATAGTATCTACATTTTCTCCAAGAGAATAACATATCTTAAAAAGGGACTCTTTCTTAAAAGCCAATGTTAAATAATGTAATGCCAAATACTCTGGTAAAATATTCTAAGTTTCTTTTTCTTCCTCATCTAAATAATTAGAGTATATTTTTTTATGTTTACAAAATACTCTTTATTTTTTTGTTTATCTCTAATCATCTCTACTCCTTACGGTCTAATTTTATTCGCAAACTTATCTAAATTATCAATTGTGATGATACCATTTTGCTTAATATTGACTAATTGACTTCCAACTTGTCCAACTTTTGATAGAAAGACTGGTCAATCTTCTTTTCCAATTACTTAGAAATTGAAAACTCCTTAATTTCTCCTGTATTTACTGAAATCTTTAATCGTCGACCATAAAAATCAGTTGCATAAAGAACTTCGTCAACCAAATTAATGTGTTCTATTGGATAAATATGTTTTGCGTAACCAATATTATTTAATGTCCAGACTACCTCACCGTTATAATTAACAGCTAAAATATTATTTTTTTCCACGTTATTTTCAAAAGGAATTTCCAACAAAACGATTATAAAATCTTCTAATTCTATTATAGTTCTTATATTAAAATCAAAAATTTTTATTTTATGCTGATTAATATATAATATTTTTTTCTGAAACTCTACCATTCTATTATCCTTTCATTTATAAATTGACCTGTTCTTTGTCCCATTAAATCAAATTGTCGCGCCCCGCCATTTCCCCATCCTTCTAATGGATTTACAATGCCAGTTCTCAAAGTAGTCCCAGGTTCTAATACAACATCTGTTATATACTTTGGGGTCGCAGGCAGTGCATATAAGTCTCTAATTTCTTCAGGTGTCAGTCCTTTTATATCATCTAAATTCATCAGCCAACCTCCAAGCTGAGGGTGTTATCGGCATGGCGGAGTGTACCAGCTAGATTATCAGCTACAGAGGCTACTTTACTTTATTATCTAGACTTCATATGAGGCAGTTCCAATCAATTCAAGAAAAAAATCATCCGTTTCTTTTCTTAATATTCGTTTATCATAGGAGTAATCATATATCAATATTATGGTATTGTACTCTCTTCCTGTTTCTAAAAACTGCTGTATTATCTGATTATCATATGAAAATCCTTCAAGTAAAACAGATAATGCTACTTCTTTGTTTTCAATCCAGTCACTTTCTATTAAATCTCTATCATAAAAATCTAGATGAAAATCTTTCTCAAAATTGGAGTCAATACTGTCTCCATCGTCAGTATATCCAACATACAAATATTTTTTTAAATCTTCAGCAGACTGAAAATTTCCAAGCCATAATGTTACTGTTTGCATCTCCTATCTCCTTAATCCTATTGGCAAGTCTAAGATACCGTTTTTCATACGTCGTTTCGCCCACTCATTTAACTCAACTACAAAATCCTCATATGTGCTCGCAGAATCAATAATTTTTAAAATTTCGTTATGAGCTTTAGTTGATCCTCGTCCTCCATGACGACCAGGAGGATTTATGAACTCTACATCTATAGTCAAAGTTCTCATCTCTTTTATATCGTCCATCGAAACACCCCAACTTTTAAATTTTGGTGTCCTAGAAACTAAATGCCATTCATGGTAACCTCCTGGTTTGCGGATTCTATCTTCTATGATTTTCCTTATTTGAGGATTATCCCATAACTTTATAAATTCCTCTGAAGTTAGACTGTCAAACCACTTATTAAATTCACCATCTCTTACCGAAGGGATAACTACCTCATCCACACTGCCATCCAAACTCTTCGCAAAAGCTTGAATGTTATCAGCTAAACCAGACAACTTCCCTGGAGGAGGAGTTGGCATAAAGCCATCAATCAATTGTGGTTCTAAACCAATGTTAAGGCGGAAATTCTGTGCTGCAGCACTAATGGTCTCATCCGCATGGCGAAGTTTACCAGCAACATTGTCAGCTAGTGATGATACCTTATTAGTCACTAAATTGTCAAGTTGTTTCCCAAAATCATCGATTTTAGTGACAACCCTCTTCCCAAAGTCATCGACATTCTTGAGCACAGTCTTGAAATTATCGACATTCTTAGCCGCCTGCTCCATACCTTCTTTGAAGCTGGTTTTCAGACTAGCCTTGATGCCTGCCATACCAGCAACCTTACCTGTCTTGGCCAGGTCGTTGAGGTAACCAACACCTGGCACAAGGTCAAACAAGGCAAAGGCTCCACGCATTAGACGCTCACCATCATCTAGCTCACGACCTGTCATCCAGTCCTTACCTGAAGCAGCTGAATACATATCCGCTGCCGCTAAAGCAACGCCTGCAACTGCTCCTGCGGGGGGACAGAAGATGGTCAGAATAACAACTCCTGCTCCCAAAACCAAGTCTCGTCCCCTCTCAAAGGCTGCTTTCTCATCAGTGAGGGAATGGTAGGTGAAGGCTCGGGTCTGATGGCTGGCAAACAGGTAATCCTCTTCGCTCAGTTGGCTCTCCTTGTAGGCATCACTAGATTTGTAAGCCTCATACTGGGCTTGAAGGCTAGTCTTGTAGGGGTTATCAATCTGGTAGAGTTCCTTGAGACCAACTGCCTTGGCCAGAACCTCTCGTGTGCCCATGTACTGACCAGCTTCGCTATAGATGACCTCGGCCTTCTTGAAGCCAATCTGGTTACTGGTTTTGTAGCTAGCTATATTCAGAGCCTCTAACCTGTCTCCTACCTTATCCAGCTTCTCATAGAAAGGCTGGTCAATCTTATCCTTCAAGTACTCTTGTTTAGCGTCAAAAAATAAAATCTTTGTACAAGGAAAAATCAAGTAAGCGATTTCTTGAACAAAATGCCTATAAGCAAACCCGTCTTATGTATCAAGATGAGGCAGGGTTTGGTCGGATTAGTAAACTGGGGACATGTTGGAGTCCTAAAAACTATCGTCCGAATATCTCAAGCCATCACATCCGAGAATGTCGCTACTGCTATGGTGCGGTAGATGCACATACAGGGGAATCTTTCTTCATAATAGCTGGTGGTTGTAATACCGCTTGGATGAATGAATTTTTACGTCAACTATCAAAAGCTTATCCCAATGACTACATCATTTTAGTCATGGACAATGCCATTTGGCATAAATCTCAGGCACTTGAAATACCTGATAATATTGAATTTGCGTTTATACCACCATATACCCCAGAGATGAATCCAATTGAACAAGTTTGGGCAGAAATCCGCAAGCGCGGATTTAAGAACAGAGCCTTTCAAACATTGGAATCAATCATTGATAAGCTCCAAGAAATCATTCAAGGGTTAGATAGTGAAACTCTAAAAAGTATTGTCCATAGAAAATGGATTTGTTCAGATTTTGAAATCAAATGAGTATAAGGCGGAAATTGTGCTGCAGCACTAATGGCATTATCCGCTGTCCGTAAAGCTGCACTTAACGCTTCTGAACGTTACTTGAATGAAAACAACTACATAAAACTATAGACTATTAAAATATTGTTGTATCATCGGAGTAACTTTAGACATGTTCAAAACAAACTCATATATATTTTTTTCAAGAACCGTTTCAAGCTTTTGTTTATCAATACTATTAATCGCGTGTACTAAATCTGGTAACATCACATTAAAATCAATATAAAAAGCAAATTCTTTTGGGAATAGTATACTTTCCTTCTGATAATTAATAAATGACACTACTTGATGTAGCTTTATAATATTGTCAGATTTAGAAAAATCTTGTAAAATATCAGTCACTTCATCAACAATATCCTTATCTCCCATTAAGAATAGAGGATATAAACATCTTTCAATTAGTACAACTATATCAGTTATGTCATTAAAATAAGAATCTCTAGAATTGATAAGATATTCGCCGTCTCCTAAAAACAACTTCTCAAGCTTTTTTTCTAATCGTGCTTTCAAATACAGCTTCCTACGCCTACTATCGACATCATTATCAAAAATTTCAATTGGCATACTAACCTCCTAATTTTCTAATTGTAAATTGCCCTTCAGCAACCATCCTTGTTCCATCTTTTAATATTATAGTAGGATTGTTAATAGTATAAATTCCAGACAAAGCTAGGCTATGATAAACTTCTTCGATATCCAATCCACTCACATCTATAGAAGGCATCATCAGTTCAGACTGTGATAAAGAGATATTTTTACCTGCCCAAGTTTTAGATCCAGGAATATTTAAAAGAGAAGCGCCTGTAGTATCTCCACTAACGACTCGTATTTCATCAATATTATCAAAAAAGGAAACTAAATCGGGACTATAATCATATTGGAATGCACCAGTCGCATACTTTCCTTCATCAACACCTTTAATTGTTTCTAACACATCTGAAGATTTTAAATTTCCTTCTTGATCAAAAATTAGTTTTGAATCCTCTAAAATACTAGTTGTAAAATTTCCTGACTCCCCACGACCAATAGTTCCAAATTGCTCAAGTGCTCTCTGAATATCTTGTCCATTAACAATTGATGAGGCACCCGTTTCTAAATAAGGCTTCTTCAATTTATCAATAAAACCATCTAAATACTGATAGTTCTTACTTATATACATTTTATAAAAATCTTTTTTAGTTGCTATCGCTCCATTTTTAATAGCTTCCTCTGCATACTGATCAATTGTCTTTACAAATTCATCTGCTTGATACACCGATACCCAAGTATTTACTTTTAATTCTTCATTAAATAGCTCTATAGCCTCATCAACATACTTTTGAATATTCTGTTCAAATAAAACTAATGTTTTATCATTTAGCGTAAATTTCCCGCTATCTTCAACCACATCCTCCAAATTCTTCGCAAAGGTTTGAAGCCTGTCTGCTAAGTCAGATAACTGTCCTGGAGGGTTTGGCATAGCTCCATCAATCAGCTGTGGTTCTAAACCAATGTTAAGACGGAAGTTACGAGCCGCCTCACTAATGGCATTGTCCGCTGTCCGTAAAGCTGCACTTAACTCCTCTGCTCCTGATATGACTGCACGATTGGCCAGATGGTCAAATTGTTTCCCAAAATCATCGATTTTAGTGACGACCCGCTTCCCGAAATCATCCACATTCTTGAGCAGAACTTTGAAATTATCCACATTCTTAGCCGCCTGCTCCATGCCTTCTTTGAAGCTGGTTTTCAGACTAGCCTTGATGCCTGCCATACCAGCAACCTTACCTGTCTTGGCCAGCTCGTTGAGGTAACCAACACCTGGCACAAGGTCAAACAAGGCAAAGGCTCCACGCATTAGATGCTCACCATCATCTAGCTCACGACCTGTTCCCCAGTCCTTGCCAGAAACAGCTGAATACATATCCGCAGATGCCAAGGCAAAGCCAGCCGCAGCTCCTGCGGGGGGACAGAAGATGGTCAGAATAACAACTCCTGCTCCCAAAACCAAGTCTCGTACCCCCTCAAAGGCTGCTTTCTCATCAGTGAGGGAATGGTAGGTGAAGGCTCGGGTCTGATGGCTGGCAAACAGGTAATCCTCTTCGGTCAGCTTGCTCTCTTTATAGTCATCGCTAGACTTATAGGAGTCATACATGGCTTGGAGACGTGTCTTATAAGGATTGTCAACCTGATAAAGTTCCTTGAGACCAACTTCTTTGGCCAAGACTTCCCGAGTACCCATGTACTGGCCAGCTTCGCTATAGATAACCTCGGTCTTCTTGAAGCCAATCTGGTTACTGGTTTTGTAGCTGGCAATCGTCAGAGCCTCTAACCTGTCCCCAACCTTATCCAGCTTCTCATAGAAAGGACGGTCAATTTTATCCTTCAGGTACTCTTGCACCTTACCGGCATAGGTCTCTAAAGCGGTCAGTTTAGACTGCAAGGTAATCGCCGTCACATGGTCATCATGAAAGTGAAGGTTGCCAATAGCTCCGTCTACATCCAGCTCACTGATGGCACGCTTGGCCTTTTCCGTAATCTCAACCAGTGACTTGATCCGATTCGCAAAGCCCTGACTGTTGCTGCCGCCAATGCCACTATAGGAGGACATGGCTGGACCGCCCCAGCTGCTGTAACTGCCACCACTAAAACCACCACCGGAGCCCGTCTCAGTAACAGAGCCTAAAGCACCCTTCATTTTGCTCCACTTGTGGAGATGAAGTTCAACGTTTTTCGTCATTGGCTACCTCCTTCCTCTGGTGGGAACAACTGCCTCAAATTATCAGCCAAGGGACCACCGCCCTGCAAACTATCTCGGAAGTTCTGTGCCAGAACCTCATCTTGTTCCAGCCATTGATTCATGAGGTAGAAAACCTCACCATTGGCTCGACCGTACAAATCACCAACCTCATTGACCTTGTTAAGCATCTTAGCATAGTGCGCCATCGCCTTAGAAGCTTCACCGCCGTCATAGTATTTGGTTTGAGACAGGGCTTGGAGCTTCGGCGAAAGGGGTTGTTGGAAGGAAAGTTCTACTGTGGTGATTTTGAGAAAATAGCAGAGCTAAAAAACAAGCTCTGCTAACTAAGACTAAAAACGATTTTGTTTCACTTCCTCAAACCATTTATCAAACTCTAAGCGCGGAAGTAATTCTTCATCCTTAGCATAGCAACCTTCATGGCTGTACTTAACATCAAGACTATTAGTGCCTTTATCATGAATCAACCACATTTCAATTGGGTGTTCTCTATCAAATGACTGAAATAAGGATTCTAATTCCTTTAAACTGCATGTATTTTCTCTCAGCAAAAAACGCTGTAAATTAACATCAATCAGTTGCTCGTCAGACCGTAAGTAATCATTTACTTGATCTTTATGAACAATATGACCGTGATTTCTCCTTTATCTGTCTTTATCTATTGTAGCAATGTCATTTTAATCGTAACCTAGCTTCCATTTTCGATAATGTTACTTACTTCAATACATCTTTTATATACATTTCACCTGTCTCAATATTAATGACATATCTCCTTCCCATAAAGTCTGTAGCTTGTAAAATATTATTAGTATAATTTAGTAATACTATAGGCGAAATCTTATACTCTGGATTAGCTCTAGCTGTTAAATTTTTTATTTGCCACCTTATTTGTGCTTTATTATCTACACAGTATATATTATTAAGATCCTCAATCTTAATTGAACTAGACGTTGGAATATTTAACCTTATAATCATTAAATCTTTAATCGGTATCATTTGTGCGATATCATATTTGAAAATCAAATCATTTCCATTAATGTTAACAATATTTTTATTAATACCTACATTACTCATTTTTATTTACCTCAATTTACAATCTTCCCTAACTCTTTAAACTCTCCAATATACTGTCCCATTAAGTCAAACTGCACTCCTCCACCTTGATAACCAAAGAGTGGATTAACTTCTCCCATTCTTAATCTACTGCCTTTAGGAATAGTTACTTCACCGATGTATATCGGGGTATGAGGCAAGGCAAATTTTTCTTGTATCTGACTAGAGGATAATCCATTAATATCTTCTGCTTTCATTAGCCATCCACCATAAAGAGCTGAATTTTCACCATCATAAACCCTTACAAACTTTGTGTCGTTAACTAATTCTATTAGTTGAACACTGGTTTTTGGGGTATACGGAGGTTCAGTGTAGCCTTGCATCGCCCACCAAGTATTTACCTCTTCCGAGGGGACAGACTCTTTTACAATGATATCCTGTCCAAGACTACCTATTCTTTCATCTATTGCTATATTATCTAAATATTCACGCCTCTCATCCAAACTTCCCTCCAAATTCTTCGCAAAGGTTTGAAGCCTGTCTGCTAAGTCAGATAACTGTCCTGGAGGGTTTGGCATAGCTCCATCAATCAGCTGTGGTTCTAAACCAATGTTCAGACGGAAGTTACGTGCAGCCTCACTAATGGCATTGTCCGCTGTCCGTAAAGCTGCACTTAACTCCTCTGCTCCTGATATAACTGCACGCTTGGCGAGATGGTCAAGTTGTTGCCCAAAAGCATCTATACGCTTGAACAGAAGCTATCAACTTTTCTAATACAAAGGCTTTTTTAGAATCTCGGAAAAATAGCAGAGCTAAGAAACGAGAGGCTACCTACTTTTTATCAAGATGATCCTTTTCTCAAAAGTTCTTGAAATTCTTGCTCTGAAAAAAGTTTACTATTTTCTTCAATATTATTAAAAATAAATTCAGGATGCTCTCTCAAGAATTTTCTATCTGATTCATCTTGACTTACATCCGATTTCCAAACTCCCGTATTCGCAAAAAAGATTAATTCTTCCCCCGTATATTCACCCAATAAATAACTATCAACTACCTCTTTGGTTATTTCTTTTTCAACCTCTGGCATAGTAATATTAAATGTCGGATACCTCAAAATATACTTTCCTTCAAGCTCATATATTTCTAAAGCATCATCTTGCTTGGTATTTATTTTTTTCAATTTTCATCCCTCCAAATTTCTATAATGTCAATATTATCTTTAGAAACTCTATCAATTACAGATTCTGGTACACCCCCAGGATAAGTTAGCCCTCCTGGACGCCATTGAGGATTGTTCATAGAGCCTCCTTCATTTCCACTTGGAATCCTTAAATTTTCAATCTCTCGTGGCTGAATCATAATAGGCTTATCACCTAAACTTCCCTCGTCTAAACCTAATAATTTTTCTAGAACTCGTGGGTCACCATTAGCTTCCTCAACCATAGCTTCTGCCACATCTTTTGGAAAAACAAAGGCTCCATCTGGACGACCAAAATAACCCGTTTGCTGAATCCAATAATCATCTCGTGCAAATGCAGCAACTCCACCATCAAATAACTTAGCATGTTGGGCAATATACTCTGGAGTCAAATAACGCCTAGGTTGAGGTCTAAATTCACCGTGCTCAATATTAACTTTTATATTCAAAATATCATCAATTGTTTTTTGATTTAATCCAGGTTCTGGGAAAGTTTTTAGTATCTCTTGCCATTTAGAAGAAAAAGTAGATGAACTCTCATCTAAACCTCCCTCCAACCCCTTCGCAAAAGCTTGAATGTTATCAGCTAAACCAGACAACTTCCCTGGAGGTGGAGTTGGCATAAAGCCATCAATCAATTGTGGTTCTAAACCAATGTTGAGGCGGAAATTCTGTGCTGCAGTGCTGAGTGTCTCATCCGCATGACGAAGTTTACCAGCAACATTGTCAGCTAGTGATGATACCTTATTAGTCACTAAATTGTCAAGTTGTTTTCCAAAATCATCGATTTTAGTGACGACCCGCTTCCCGAAATCATCCACGTTCTTGAGCAGAACTTTGAAATTATCCACATTCTTAGCCGCCTGCTCCATGCCTTCTTTGAAGCTGGTTTTCAGACTAGCCTTGATGCCTGCCATACCAGCAACCTTACCTGTCTTGGCCAGGTCGTTGAGGTAACCAACACCTGGCACAAGGTCAAACAAGGCAAAGGCTCCACGCATTAGACGCTCACCATCATCTAGCTCACGACCTGTCATCCAGTCCTTACCTGAAGCAGCTGAATACATATCCGCTGCCGCTAAAGCAACGCCTGCAACTGCTCCTGCTGGTGGACAGAAGATTGAGAGAATCACAACACCCAAACCTAAAGCTAGGTCACGAGCCCCCTCAAAGGTAGCCTTCTCATCATTAAGGGAATGATAAGTAAAGGCTCTAGTCTGATGACTGGCAAACAGGTAATCCTCTTCGCTCAGTTTGCTCTCCTTGTAGGCATCACTAGATTTGTAAGCCTCATACTGGGCTTGAAGGCTAGTCTTGTAGGGGTTATCAATCTGGTAGAGTTCCTTGAGGCCAACTTCCTTGGCCAGAACCTCTCGTGTGCCTATGTACTGACCAGCTTCGCTATAGATAACCTCGGTCTTCTTGAAGCCAATCTGGTTACTGGTTTTGTAGCTGGCAATCGTCAGAGCCTCTAACCTGTCTCCTACCTTATCCAGCTTCTCATAGAAAGGCTGGTCAATTTTATCTGTCAGGTACTGATGAACCCTACCTGAATAAGTCTCTAGGGCGGTTAGTTTACTTTGCAGGGTTATCGCACTAAGGTGGTCATCGTGGAAGGTGGGATGGCCAATAACACCATCCACATCAAGGTCATTAATGGCACGCTTAGCCTGTTCTGTAATCGCAATGAGAGACTTGACCCGATTCGCAAACCCATAGCTGTTACTACCACCCACACCACTGTAAGAAGACAGGGCTGGGCCTCCGACAGAGCTATAGCTTCCGCCAGAAAAACCGCCACCTGAACCAGTCTCTGTCACTGAACCTAAAGCCCCCTTCATCTTGCTCCACTTGTTAAGATGAAGTTCAATGTTTTTGGTCATTGGCTACCTTCTTCCTCTGGTGGGAACAGCTGCCTCAAATTATCAGCCAAGGGACCACCGACCTGCAAACTATCTCGGAAGTTTTGTGCCAGAACCTCATCTTGTTCCAGCCATTGATTCATCAGGTAGAAAACCTCACTATTGGCTCGACTGTACAAATCACCAACCTCATTGACCTTGTTAAGCATCTTAGCGTAATGTTCCATCGCCTTAGAAGCCTCACCGCCGTTATAGTATTTGGTTTGAGACAGGGATTGGAGCTTCGGCGAAAGGGTTTGTTGGAAGGAAAGTTCTACTGTGGTGATTTTGAGAAAATAGCAGAGCTAAAAAACAAGCTCTGCTAACTAAGACTAATCCTGCACCAACAAGTCATAAGGGAAGTAATCCAGCTCTTTCAAACGTTCATCAAAAATACCCTTAATCTTACAAGTCGCCGCTGTGTCAAAAGACCAGTAACCCTCATAGCTATCTCTTTCATGTGAACCATACCAAGCGGCATCTGAATGGGTATAATACCAAAAACCTTGTGCCTTCTCAATGCTTTCAAAATCATCACCAATCATATTTTGATATTCCAAGGCGGAACGATAGGGAACAATCTTGTCATGGAACAGATAAGCGGCATAATACTCGATTAGGTCATCCGTATAAACCAGATTATCATACAAGACTTTCAAATCATCTATAAATTCTGATTTTCTGTCACTATATAAGACTCCCAAGGCAAAATAATCAATGATACGATATGGGTCGGAATTGCCTGTAATTAAATCTTTAAAGTAGCCTAAAGATTCCCTGTAATACTCAAAAATAGTATCTACATTTTCTCCCAAAGAATAACATATCTTAAAAAGAGACTCTTTCGCTAAAGCTATATCTAAAAAATGCGTAGCAAGATATTCTTCCGAAACTTTATTTGTATTCTCTACATTTCTCAAAACATAACTTGTGTACATTCTTTTTACATGGTCAAAAAAATTGAAATCTTTATTTTTATCTCTCAACATACTTTGCTCCTCTAAGGCCTAATTTTATTCGCAAACTTATCTAAATTATCAATTGTGATGACACCATTTTGCTTAATATTGACTAATTGACTTCCAACTCCACCTAACTTCATTTCTTCCCTAATTCTAAGAGATTCTTCTAAGCCAACGGCATCTTTCAACCTATCACGTATCCATTCTTCATCCATCTGCTTTCTCTTAAACAGGTTGCCAAACTCGTCAATAGCTGTTTTTATAGTACCATTTTGTTTGAGGTAACTCAACCGCGAGCCACCATACTTAGCTTCAGCGATAATATAAGGTGGATGACCGTCTGGGTTATAGTAAACACCATCAATACCATGGTGTGTCACATTATCAAGGTCAGCTGTGATAGCCAAACTGATACGCTCATAGCCCTGTTGACGAAAAACCTCATCGGTTGTCATCTCACCATAGTTACCTTTACGCATATTGGTCATCAATTCTTCAACATTATCGTTTACTCTGCCAATGAGGTCTTGCTGCTTAAGAATATCCTCAACGGAATGGACGCCCAAATACTCTGGAATATCACCTTTTTTCAAGAGGTCAATAAACTCTTCTTTCGTCATATAGAAATGATGGCGAGATTTTAGACGAGCGAAGCTCTTATCTCCTGCACCTTTGACAAATTGCTCTACTGGTGTGATAAGTTTACTGCCTAAGGTTAAAATTTTTGATGATCAGCTATATATCTTTCAATCATTTGAACTTTGTTATTATTTGCTAGCTCACTATTTCCTACATATTTATATTCAAAATAATCCATTAAATCATTAGTAGAAAATGGACTCTCAAACCAATTTATATAATCATAGTAAACTCTCAGATTGCCATCACCATTGACTATCATTATAAATTTAAACCATGGAGCTAATTGATTTTCAATGGCTAGTAACTTTAATTGACTCACTAATCTAAATAATGCTAATTTGTCCGAATCAAAACCTTTCCCATCAATCGTGTATTCATATGGTATATCTAGATAATAGGTATAATTCTCACTATTTGTTCGAAAAAAGAAATAGACACTGCCAGAACATTGCTCATCTAAATCTCCACATAAATAAAATTCTTGCCATTCAGTAGGAATCATTTTATTTACTAATTCTGCTATTTCTCTGTATAGCAACTCAACTTTTTCTGCAAACATATTAACCTCCTTCTTGATTACGAATGATAGTTTCCACTCTACGCTTACCTTCAATTTGATAACTAACTTTAAATTCAGTGGGTCTCAAACTACCTTCTGCATATATCGGTTCAATACTAACGGATACTTTCTTAGGTGGGACTTCACTTAAAGCTTCTTTCCATGATTGCTCCATATCGAACCATACTCCACCACTACGATTAATATCACTATTCATCGCAACTAAGTTATCTATATCACCAGAACCTTTAAACATAGAAGCAATTAAATGACCGCCATCATCATCCGCTAACCCATGAAGATGGTATCGCGAACGGGGTTCCATTGGTCGTTTGTGTTCTGGTTTGTAGAGAAGTGATATTGTCGAATTTGATTTTATATCCCATAATTGCGGAAAGCAGAGCGAAAACTCTGCTAG
>NZ_JBRUGW010000040.1:0-16366 GCF_053206505.1 Streptococcus fryi
CCGTGGTTACCAAGAGTCGCCTGGCTCGTTTGAAAGCAACTAGTATCTTAGCTAGTTTGGGGGCGGTGTTATTGGCGGCAGGTCTAGGCTATGTTCTCTTGTCTTCTCTACCAAAGCAAGAAATGATTAGTCAAACCCGTTTAGCCTTTATTCAAAAAGATTATTCCAAGGTGATTACAACCGTTAAATCTGCGGATAGTAAGGCACTTAGTCAGGACGATAAGTACATCGTTGCCTTGTCGGTTATCATGACAGAGCCGTTGACGGAAACGCAACGTCAGGAGCTTAGTAAAATTTCAACGCAGTCAAACGAGGACTACCTTCGTTATTGGATTTTGATTGGTCAGTCTAAGATTGATGAGGCCATTGATATCGCTAGTTTCCTGGATGACCCCCAATTGCTCATGTATGGCATGACCAAGAAGATTGACGATATTCAACGTGACCCTGATTTAACAGCAGAAGAGCGGACTGGTCAATTAAACACTTATAAAACCAAGCTGGATGAGTTGAAGAAAACCTACCTGACACCAGAAGAAACAGCTGGTGCTGCAATTGAAGAGACTCCTGCTTCAAGTACTCAGGAATAAGGAGGTGGGCCATGTTATATGTTATTACTGAACACATTGCTTACCCTTTGTTTCCTGGCAGACCCTATGAGTTGAGTGAGCTATTTGAGCATCACTTGCCCTTCTCCCAATCAGCCACTATCGATGTGCTTGACGATGGGTTTCGTTTGGATGAGGCGACCTATTCACATGGTGTGCACCCGTTCAAACTGGATTCAGGGAAGCTGGTAACGGTGGTTTCATTTGCGGGGCGTCAGAGTGTTTACTTGCCAGATGGGATGCTTTACCTATCGTCCGATGACCATGCGACGATTCAAGTGTCGCTCCCGTCGCTGGAAGTTGTTCTCAGACCTCAAGCAGACGAGTGGCAGCTTGTTGCCAACCAATCCTTTTATCACAATGGCCAGTTGGTGGCGGATAAAGCTTCACTCCAAGACCATGACACTGTTCTCTTTGCCACAGGCTTATTCCTTTCGATAATTAATGACCGCTTGGAGTTTGCGGTTGTGGGGGATTATCAGACGAACTTGTTGCCAGCAGAGTTGTCAGAACGAGATGAACGCGGGAAGGATTTCCACCGGTCGCCTCGGATTATTCTGAGAGAGCCCGAGAACTCGATTTCAATAGCCTCTCCGCCAACAGAAGCTGAAGAAAGTAAGCAATCTTTGGTGAAACTCTTGTTGACGCCAATTGCTATGATTGTGTTTACAGGGCTAACAGCTTTCTTTTTCAAAAGTGGAGGCATGGTCCTGATGATGATGGGGATGTCTGTCATTACTATCGGAACCTCCATTCACTCTTATTTTGCGGATAAGAAGAAACACCGTGAAACAGAAGAGCGGAAGATTTCAGATTATTTGACTTATCTGGATGGCAAATACGAGGAGTTGGCCAGCAGTAAGGCAGAACAAGAGATAGCTCTGCTTTACCATTACCCAGCGACAACCGATTTGCTTGAGATGGCAGCGGCCATTGACCGCCGTATCTATGAGAAGACCCCTTATCACTTTGACTTCTTGACTTACCGTTTGGGACTCGGTCAAATCAAGGCGAGCTTTAGCATTGATTACTCTGACTCTGAGATGACCAAGTACAATGAGGAGGCCAATCAAAAGGTTCAGGAACTCTTGGCTTACTATCGTCACTTGGACCAAATGCCTCTGCAGAATCAGCTGGGGTCTCCCATTGGTTACATCGGCTCTCGCCGAGTGGTAATTGAGCAAGTGCAACAACTCATGATGCAGGTGGCGACCTTCCAAAGTTACCATGACGTGCAGTTTGTGCCAATCTTCCGTGAGGAAGAGCTGCAGCTTTGGAATTGGAGCCGTTGGTTGCCGCATACTCAGTTGAAAGTGTTTAATAGCCGTGGGTTTGTCTACAGCCAGCGAACACGTGACCAGCTCTTGACCTCGCTCTACCAAATCATCAAGGAGCGAAAGCTGGACAGTGAGCAGGAGAAATCCAGTGAGAAGCAGTATGCCCCACGCTATGTTCTGTTGATCACTGATTTGAGCCTGATGCTTGATCACAACATCATGGAGTACATTAATGAAGACCTGTCCCACTTGGGCATTCACTATGTCTTTGTGGAAGAGGTGATTGAGAGCCTGCCTGAACATGTGAAGACAGTTGTGGACTACCGTGGGGATAAGAAAGCAACCCTGATTTTGCAGGAGGATACCTACCTCAATCAGGCATTTGTGCCTCTGCCAGTGCTCTCTCTTGAGGATAAGGAAACCTTTGCCAGAAACATGGCAGGGATTACTCACGTTCAGACCATGCGGAACTCTATACCTGATAGCATCACCTTCCTTGAAATGTATGGAGTGAGCAAGGTTGAGGAGCTAGACCTCTTGACCCGTTGGAAGGAGAACGAGACCTATCAGACCATGTCGGTGCCTCTTGGTGTTCGTGGTCGTGATGATATCCTCTACCTCAACCTACACGAGAAGGCACATGGTCCTCACGGTTTGATTGCAGGGACGACGGGTTCTGGTAAGTCAGAGCTGGTACAGTCCTATATTCTGTCTCTGGCAGTCAACTACCACCCTTATGAAGTAGCCTTCTTGCTCATTGACTACAAGGGTGGTGGGATGGCTAATCTCTTTGCGGACTTGCCACACGTCGTTGGTACCATTACAAACTTAGATGGTAACCAGGCCAATCGAGCTTTGGTGTCTATCAAGGCCGAACTCAAGAAGCGGCAGCGTATTTTTCTTGAAAATGACGTCAACCACATCAACCAGTACACCAAGCTCTTTAAAGAAGGTAAGGTTAAAGAACCACTCCCTCATCTATTGATCATTAGTGATGAGTTTGCGGAATTGAAGGCGAATCAACCAGAATTTATGGATGAGTTGGTTTCTACAGCCCGCATTGGTCGTTCTCTTGGGGTAAAACTGATTCTTGCGACACAAAAACCAAGTGGGGTTGTAAATGATCAAATTTGGTCCAACTCCAAGTTTAAAATTGCTCTTAAGGTACAAGATGTAGCGGACTCACGAGAAGTTATTAAGACCCCTGATGCGGCTGAGATTACCCAAACTGGTCGGGCTTACTTGCAAGTGGGGAACAATGAAATTTATGAACTGTTCCAAAGTGCTTGGTCTGGAGCTGACTATAATCCGGAAGGTAGAAATAGTGTCCAACGTGATATGACAGTCTACGAAATCACAGATAGCGGCCAGTACAATGCCATCAATAAAGACTTGAGTGGACTAAACAAACAAAAAGAGACCAAGGTTGTTCCGACAGAATTGGATGCCATTGTGGAAGAAGCGCATGAACTATTTGAGGGTCTCCATATTCCGAAAGTAGCTAGTCCGTGGTTACCACCATTAGCGGAAAAAGTTTATGCCAAAGATTTGGCTTCTGTAAACTTTAAGGACTACTGGGGAACTTCAGACAATCTTCAATCCATCTTAGTGGGCTATCAAGATATCCCTGAGCGTCAAGAACAATCACCGCTCTACTTTGACATGGAACAGACAGGTCATATCCTCCTCGTTTCTAGTCCAGGATTTGGTAAGTCGACCTTCTTGCAGACCTTGTCAGTTGATGCCATGCGCAAGCACAGCCCAGGAGAAGTTCACTTCTACCTCTATGACTTCGGAACCAGTGGCTTGATTTCCCTGTCCGATTTTCCTCATGTGGCGGATTACTTCGCCCTAGATGAGACGGAGAAAATCCTCAAGTCCATGCGTCGCCTCAAGCAGATGGTCAAGGAGCGTAAGAAGGCCTTGTCTAAGCTCAAAGCCACCAACATTCGCCAGTACAACCAGCTGTCTGAGACCAGCTTCCCAACCCTCTTTGTTATGATTGATGGGTTTGATAGTGTTATGGATGCTCCATTCTCAGATGCTTTCTACGATGTGCTTAACGTCATCGCTCGTGACGGAGCTTCACTTGGAATTTATCTGGTGACGACCTTATCTCGCCTAAATGCCATGCGTCTCCAGCTCCAGTCCAACTTCAAGACCAAAATTTCCCTCTTCTTGTTTGACACTAGTGACCTGTCAGGTGTTGTTGGTCGTTCCAACATTCCTTTGGATGAAATCAAGGGTCGGGCCATCACTAAGCCGGATGAGATTGTCCAGTTCCAGGTGACCTTGCCTTACACCAGCGAAGCCTATGCGGATTACATCATTGAAGTGGGTAATGAGGTTGAAGCCATGAGGACAGCTTACACAGGTGAGTTGCCAAGTGGTATCCCGATGTTGCCTGAGAAAATCAAGCCTGAGAGTATTGACCTGTCAGCCAAGGATTTTGTTTTTGGATTGGATAGGGAATAGGTTCAACCAGCAGGATTTAGCTTTGAAAAGCCGATTTTGATGGCATCGGATAGTCCAATTTTTGTGAACAATTACTATAAGATTTTAGACTTTCATCTCAAACGACTTCATGGTCAATATAATGCGGTGATTTTAGATTCTAGTCAGCGTATTGGTACAGGCTTATTTGCAGGTGTCCAACGCTTTGATAAGTCCTTGGAAGTTGAAAATGTGATGAAGACCATTCTTGAGGATTTGAAGAAGAGAATGACTGATTCTGGTCAATCTTATGCTAAATGGTTACTCATTATCCCTGACGTAGCAGAGTTAGCTAGAGCGTCTAATCTGAGTGATGCTGATTTTAAGCTCTTAATTTCAGAAGGTTCGACCTATGGTGTGATTCCTATTTTTGTGGGTACAGTTCAAGACTTGGTTAACAATACTTATGACAATTACGTTAAGATGATTGTCCACTTGGTGGGGCAAGTGTTCTTAGGTCAACGGATTAGTGATCAGAACCATACTCGTTACCCTTATATTAACAATGAACCGTCACTGAAATCAAATCAAGGCTATTTACTTTATCCAGATGGCTATGAATTTGTCCAGTTGCTGGAAGTATAGAAAGGAAAATCTATGTCTATTTTTGATTGGTTTGGTGGTGGAACACCTACAGAACAAAAAAGAGACCAGTATCAACGCCTTTATAATAAGCTGTTGTCCTTGTCTCAAGACTTTGATAGCAAAGAGAAACAGTTAAGTCAGCGTGTTGATACGTACTTATCGAATCGCCCTAATATGGAAGCGAGCTATATCCCAGAGGATGTTTTTTCAGATAGTGAATCAACTGCGAGGTCTAAGGTTGTGCTTCTCAAATCACATCAGACGAGTGATGGGGCCAAATTAGCTGAGGCGGTATCTGCGGCTTACAGTAGGTATCAGTATTACCATCGTTTAGCGATTCAGGAAGCTGAGGAGCGTAGACGAGAAGCAGAGCGTCGCCGCCGTGAGGCTGAAGAAGCAGCGAAAAAGAATCGGGGGTAATTCATGGCAGAATTAAAAATAACTTATGCGGAACTCGAAAAAGCTTTGCAATTATCTAAAGATATCAATAAAGAGCTAGCTTCTTCGTATCAAACGGTTGGCGAACTGCGCTCTTATTTGGAAGGAGCTGCATGGAGTGGGCAAACGAAAAATGCCTTTATGACTTATTTGAACCTTATCTATCAGTACCACAATGATTTGATTGGCATCATGACAGAGCATGAGGCAGCGGTAACGAGTTTGAAGCAATCCATTGATGACTATAACAGTTCATCGGAAGTTGCCTCAATTAGGGGGTAGGCTATGGCAGGAACAGATTATTTTTCAATCTATGAGCTTTATTACCTCATTGGAGCCTTTGATGGCGATACCTTGCTTGGTCTGCCAAGTTTAGATGAGCTTTCCCTCCCTTCAGAAGCTGTTTGGGAGATTGCCCATGAGTCATTAAAGGCTAAAGGCCTTGTCGGAGATGATGATGACCTGACCAAGGCTGGATTTGTGGTAGTGGAAACCTTGAAGGATTATTGCACAGGTTATTCTCTAACTGTTGTTAATAATGCTTATGTTATGCTTACGGGTAATCAAGGAGAATCGGTTATGTTGCTTGATGGCCAAGAAGGGTATCAGTTATTGCGGATAGGCCCACTTGCTCGATTAGCTTTCTTTCAAGAAAAATTACCGTCTCTTTTACTGAGAGAGCCACAGGTGGATGAAGGTGATTTCTTAACCAAGGAAGAGGCTCTCTCTCCAGAAATCGAGGAGGCACTAACTGGTGATGACACTGTTGTTATCCAGCACTATCCGCTTCGTCAGATGCTTGAGTCAAAGCATCGGGATGATTTGGCCGTCTCTTGGTTATTCCGAGAGATTGATGGGCAGTTGTATGGGGTTGAAACGTCTAAACAAGTGTTACAACGGTTTAGCCAATACTATTTTCTAGAACGGTGCTACACTTGGTTAGGAATTCCCTTTAGAGAGGAGGATTTTAACTAATGGTTCAAGTGACAGAACATCTTAGTGGGGGTGGCAGTCGAGAGATTGTCATGAACCCAGATGAGATGCATGAGATTATGCGTTATCTGACTACTATAGAGCTATCTTTTCAACAGCGTCTGGCCCCCAAGCTCCAAGCCTTGTCCCAGACTAAATACTATGAGGGCGGTGAGGCTTCTAAGGCGATGGAACATTACGCTAAGATGCTTAACAAGGTCAATGAGGTTGGTGATTTGTACAGTAGAGCCAATGGTGAGGTTTTCTACCTCATGAACCAATGGCTGGAACAAGATGAGGTTCTGGCACAGAACTTCCGAGATAGTTTGCAGGGAGGTGGACAATTGGCTGATAATTTGAGGCAGTTGTTCCCACCAGAGGAAGGAGGTAGCCAATGACGAAAAACGTTGAACTTCATCTCCACAAGTGGAGCAAAATGAAGGGGGCTTTAGGCTCTGTTACTGAGACTGGTTCCGGTGGTGGTTTTAGTGGTGGCAGTTACAGCAGCTGGGGCGGTCCAGCCATGTCCTCCTATAGTGGCATTGGCGGCAGCAACAGTCAGGGCTTTGCGAATCGGATCAAGTCCCTGGTTGAGATTACGGAGAAGGCCAAGCGGGCCATCAATGAGCTGGATGTAGACGGAGCTATTGGCAACCTTCACTTTCATGATGACCATGTGACGGCGATTACCTTACAGTCTAAACTGACCGCTTTAGAAAACTATGCCGGTAAGGTGCAAGAGTACCTGAAGGATAAAATTGACCAGCCTTTCTATGAGAAGCTGGATAAGGTAGGAGACAGGTTAGAGGCTCTGAATATAGCTAGCTACAAAACCAGTAACCAGATTGGCTTCAAGAAGACCGAGGTCATCTATAGCGAAGCTGGTCAGTACATGGGCACACGAGAGGTTCTGGCCAAGGAAGTTGGTCTCAAGGAACTCTACCAGATTGATAACCCCTACAAGACTAGCCTTCAAGCCCAGTATGAGGCTTACAAATCTAGTGATGCCTACAAGGAGAGCCAACTGAGCGAAGAGGATTACCTGTTCGCCAGTCATCAGACTAGAGCCTTTACTTATCATTCCCTTAATGATGAGAAGGCGGCTTTTGAGGGGGCTCGTGACCTAGCTTTAGGTGTGGGTGTTGTGATTCTCTCAATCTTCTGTCCACCAGCAGGAGCAGTTGCAGGCGTTGCTTTAGCGGCAGCGGATATGTATTCAGCTGCTTCAGGCAAGGACTGGATGACAGGTCGTGAGCTAGATGATGGTGAGCGTCTGATGCGTGGAGCCTTTGCCTTGTTTGACCTTGTGCCAGGTGTTGGTTACCTCAATGACTTGGCCAAGACAGGTAAGGTGGGAGGTTTTGCAGGCATCAAGGCAAGCCTTAAAACCAGCTTCAAGGAAGGTATGGAGCAGGCGGCTAAGAATGTCGATAACTTCAAGGTTGTTCTTAAGAACGTGGATGACTTTGGGAAGAGGGTTGTCGCTAAAATTGATGATTTTGGGAAACAACTTGACAATTTAGTGACTAATAAGGTATCATCACTAGCTGACAATGTTGCTGGTAAACTTCGCCATGCGGATGAGACCATTAGTACTGCAGCACAGAATTTCCGCCTCAACATTGGTTTAGAACCACAATTGATTGATGGCTTTATGCCAACTCCACCTCCAGGGAAATTGTCTGGTTTAGCTGATAACATTCAAGCTTTTGCGAAGAATTTGAGTGGTAGTGTGAGTGAGGTGGCGAATTCAAGAAGGTTACTCAAAGAAAGTAAGGTGACTTCGGATGACTTGTTCCGATATTTAGATAACATAGATGCTAAAGCTGCTCAAGAGTTTAGAAACACAGGTAAATGGCCAACAGACCAACAAATTCCTAAAGATCCTAGTGTCTTGACCCTAGAAGGGAAGATTGATTGGAGTCAGACACCAGAAAATGGCTTTGTTTTAGATGAGGCCGGTAAGGCTATTAAAGAAGATTACATCCCTAAAGTTGGAGAAGTCTTTGATAGATATGGCCCAGACAGCGGACGTTTTACATCACCTGTCATAGATGGTAAACCATTTACGTATGACCAGCGTTCATTGCCGTATCTAGAAGATGCGTCTAAGTATCATCAGTATGAAGTTATAGGTGATTTCTCTAAAATACAGGATTATGTGGATAATTTATCAGATATTGCTTTGAGAGAAAAACTTTATGATGATGTTGCAGTTTATTATGGAGGTGATTGGAATAAAGTTGTTGCCCAATCTGGAGATATTGCAGCAAGTTTTGGAGCAACTGGAGGTGGTATCCAATGGCAAATGCCATTTACTGTTGATGAATTGCAGAGACTCGGAT
The DNA here is from genome assembly GCF_053206505.1 of Streptococcus fryi. Taxonomy (NCBI): domain Bacteria; kingdom Bacillati; phylum Bacillota; class Bacilli; order Lactobacillales; family Streptococcaceae; genus Streptococcus; species Streptococcus fryi. The sequence goes on from NZ_JBRUGW010000040.1 coordinate 8,719, forward strand.
TGGTTAAAGAAATATTATAAGGCTGGTAGGTGATAATATGAAACGAGAACAATTATTAGATATAATAAGCAAAGAAAATTTGCCTGTTAATCTATACCATACCCATCAACTTCGAGAGTATGAAGTTGTATTGGAAGAAAATCAAGGGCAGTATATTGTGTATGCAACAAATGAGAGAGCTGGTAAACAGGGGATAGATTCTGTTTTTAATAGCGAACAGGATGCACTTGGGGATGTCATTTTGAAATCACGCATTTTAAAAAAAAGGTATCATAATTAAGTAATGATAGAACAAGAAGCATTAGAAATTATCAAAAATGAAAACCTAAAAATTAATTGGTTTAAAAACCATCCATTACAAGAAAATGAAATGGTAATTGCTAAAAAAGAGACAGTCTATCAGGTGTATGGGACAGATGAAAGAGCTTCTATTCGAGGAATAGTCAAAACATTTACTACTTTGGAAGAAGCATTAGATGATGTCATTTATAAAGCTCGTTTATGAAAAAGCGAAAAGTATTACCCATATTAGCAACTGCATGAATCAATGGCTGGAACAAGATGAGGTTCTGGCACAGAACTTCCGAGATAGTTTGCAGGGCGGTGGACAATTGGCTGATAATTTGAGGCAGTTATTTCCACCCGATGAAGGAGGTAGCCAATGACGAAAAACGTTGAACTTCATCTCCACAAGTGGAGCAAAATGAAGGGGGCTTTAGGCTCTGTTACTGAGACTGGTTCCGGTGGTGGTTTTAGTGGTGGCAGTTACAGCAGCTGGGGCGGTCCAGCCATGTCCTCCTATAGTGGCATTGGCGGCAGCAACAGTCAGGGTTTTGCGAATCGGATCAAGTCCCTGGTTGAGATTACGGAGAAGGCCAAGCGGGCCATCAATGAGCTGGATGTAGACGGAGCTATTGGCAACCTTCACTTTCATGATGACCATGTGACGGCGATTACCTTACAGTCTAAACTGACCGCTTTAGAAAACTATGCCGGTAAGGTGCAAGAGTACCTGAAGGATAAAATTGACCAGCCTTTCTATGAGAAGCTGGATAAGGTAGGAGACAGGTTAGAGGCTCTGAATATAGCTAGCTACAAAACCAGTAACCAGATTGGCTTCAAGAAGACCGAGGTTATCTATAGCGAAGTTGGCCAGCACATGGGTACTCGGGAAGTCTTGGCCAAAGAAGTTGGTCTCAAGGAACTTTATCAGGTTGACAATCCTTATAAGATACGTCTCCAAGCCATGTATGACTCCTATAAGTCTAGCGATGACTATAAAGAGAGCAAGCTGACCGAAGAGGATTACCTGTTCGCCAGTCATCAGACTAGAGCCTTTACTTATCATTCCCTTAATGATGAGAAGGCGGCTTTTGAGGGGAAACGAGACCTTCTTTTAGCGGCTGGTGTTGTTATTTTAAGCATTTTCTGTCCTCCTGCAGGAGCTGTGGCAGGTGTTGCTTTGGCGGCAGCGGACATGTATTCAGCTGCCTCTGGCAAGGACTGGGTGACTGGTCGTGAGCTAGATGATGGTGAGCGTCTAATGCGTGGAGCCTTTGCCTTGTTTGACCTTGTGCCAGGTGTTGGTTACCTCAATGACTTGGCCAAGACAGGTAAGGTGGCAGGTTTTGCAGGCATCAAGGCAAGCCTTAAAACCAGCTTCAAGGAAGGTATGGAGCAGGCGGCTAAGAATGTCGATAACTTCAAGGTTGTTCTTAAGAACGTGGATGACTTTGGGAAGAGGGTTGTCGCTAAAATTGATGATTTTGGGAAACAACTTGACAATTTAGTGACTAATAAGGTATCATCACTAGCTGACAACATCGCTGGTAAACTTCGCCATGCGGATGAGACCATTAGTACTGCAGCACAGAATTTCCGCCTTAATATTGGTTTAGAACCACAATTGATTGATGGCTTTATGCCAACTCCGCCTCCAGGAAAACTGTCTGGATTAGCGGATAATATTCAAGCCTTTGCGAAGAATTTGAGTGGTAGTATTGATGATGTAGTTGAGGCTGGCACGAGGTCGGGAGATGATTTAGGTTCACAAATTCTCAGAAACGGAGAGCAATTTGATGAGTTTGGTAACTTAAAGCCCAATGCCATTTATCAGACTGGAGAGCACAACTATCTATACCAAACAGATGATTTGGGTAGGATTTCACGAGCAAAGGCTGATAACTTACAATTTAAGATTCATGATGGACGATTGAGACACAATTCAATGACTCCTGATAAACTAGAGGGAGACCATGCAGGGCACATCTTTGGTGATTTGTTTGGTGGATCACCTGAATTGGATAATCTTTTGTCACAAGCCAAGGATGTTAACCTTAAGGAATACCGACGGATTGAACGGGATTGGGCCGACGCACTGCGTTCTAATCCTCCAAAAAAGGTCGAAGCAGATATTAAAATTAACTATGATGGTATGTCTAAGAGACCGATAAGTTTTGAAGTTAATTATAAAATTGATGGCATCGAATTTTTGGAAGAAATACCAAATATAAATTTGAAATAGGAGTACTCAATGAAAACATTTGAAGATCAATTTATGGACATCCAAATTGGAATGGTATCTTTAGCAATGGAATATGTTCAAGGACAGGCGGATAAAGTATTTATATATGGAATTGCAGACGGTTTATATAGTTTTAATCTTTTTTACAGTATCCATGGGCACATTGTGCATAAGCATCAAATCAATGATTTCTTTTTAGATACAGAACAAACAGTAGATGTAGATTTACAAAGCCAATTATTGAAGTTAGGAGTAGCTGATATAAAAAAACTTAAAGAGTTTTGTCTGGAAAATGAACGAGAATATCCGACTGAAATTTGGCTCACCTATGATGTGAAATCGAATAGTTTAGATGCTAAATATAACTACGAAGCTCGTTATGAAAATGATGAGGATTTAATTCCTCGGTTAGAATTTGAAAAATGGTTTGAGGAAGTGAAGAACTGTAGTCTATAGTGGGATGGCTTTCCTGATTTTAAAGGTGGAATTCCTCCTCAAGTTAAAAAGGAATTTATTCTAGAAGATGGTTTTGAAACCAGAGCTAAAGATTTTTCTAAGGCGGGTAAATCTGGCCCAGAGAATACATGGCATCATCAAGATGGAAAAACTTTACAATTGGTTGATAGAAAAATTCATAGACGCTTTACACATTGCGGAGGTATTTCTATCAAGAGAAATGGAGGAAAATAATGAGTTTACAAATTGAAAAATTTGGACATGCTAAAATTGAGGATATTCATGAGTTAGAGAAGGGATTTAATATTGTTTTACCAAAAGACTATAAGCAATTTTTATTAGATTTTAATGGAGGTGAAACAATAGATTATGAATTAAACAAGATTAGTATTCCACATAGTGATGGTGAAATAAATTTAGATTTGTTATTTGGAGTTCGACCTGATGAACAAGGAACGGATATCGGAAAATGGACAGAAGAGTATATTGATGATATTTTGGAACATTCTCTCATTATAGGAGATACAGTCCAGCATGGTTTTATAATTATTTGGATTAGTAGAGATGAAAACGAGGGTGTATATTATTATGACGATACATATGCTTTAGCATCGTCATCTGATGGAGGTAACACCTATTATCTTGCACCAACATTTACTGAATTTTTAGCATTATTGACGCCGTAGCTTATTCGGTAGTACTTAATTCTACATGGTCTTGGGGACAAGATGTTCTAGGAGGGGATATATTAACACCACGTCAAAAATCACAAATCAAACAACATGCCATTGAGATAAATTAAATATAAAGCTGATTTTACCTTAAAGGAGTTTAAAATGATTAAAGATTTTAAAAAATTTCAGATATGTCACCAGAGGTGATTGAAAAATATAGTTCTCAAGTGCCAGAGGAGCTTGTTCAGATTTGGAAAGAATATGGTGTAGGAACTTTTCTGAATGATTATCTCAAAATTATTAACCCTGATGACTACAAAGAATTTGTTGAAGAAACATATTTTAGAGGAAAAGAATCGATACCCGTATTAGTAACTGCTTTTGGAGATGTGATTACTTGGCAACAAAATGAGTTTCTTGGGCAAGTAAAATATAAAGAGAGCGATTTTGAACTTTTTATGGAAGATATTGTTTCCTATCTTTTTGAAGATGGAGAGGGTTTCCTTGAGGTAATTTATGTTATTGATTTACAAGCTCCAGAAACAGATATTGAAACTATTCGACAAGAGTTTGAATCTGTTATTCAATCTATAAAAATTTCATAAAAATAATCCTCTGAAGGTACTCTTGACTTCAGAGGTCTTTACTGTTCAATAGGCATAAAATTTCCAATAATCTTTCCCACAATCCTTGGTTCGTCTTCTACTGGCGCAAACTTGTCTGGGTAATCCTTATTGATGGAGACAAGACGGTAACCATCTTCCTCAAGATAAACTTTCTTGATATAAACTTTTTCATTCCATGCTACGGCGTAGACTGATCCGTCATAATCAAAGCCACCTTCACGGATTAAGGCAACCTCACCATCTTGATAAATAGGCTCCATTGATTGCCCTTCGATCCATGTGGCTACATCGTAGAGGTACTCTTTATCTGTGAAGACTTCCTTGGTCTCGTATTCATCCCAGAGTCCATTCCCATGCCCAGCTGATAGAGCCACATTGTCAAGGACATGAACTGAAAATAGTGGGACAACCGTTTGTTCCATGAGAAGGTTGTGAGTTAGCTCATCGACCTTCTTTTTGTTTGTCTTGTTGAGCTGTTTGTAGAGGGTGAGGTGGGGGTGCTCCTCGTACAAGTCTTGGATGTTAATATCTAGGACTTGAGCGAGTTGGTCTAAGTGTTTTTTATTTGGGACAGCTTTCCCAGTTTCCCAGGAAGATAGGGCAGACCTTGTAATACCTAGTACACTCGCAATAGCAGTCTGGGAAAGATTTTTTTCTTGTCGATGTTGTTTGAGTTTTGTGGGTGAGAACATGGCTTTCACTCCTTGTCAATTTATAACTTGACGAAATTATACCATAAGCTATAATAGAATTCAAGATAAAAGAAAAGGAGTCTTGCCATGTCCAGACCATCTCTTGAAACCTATATCCAAAAGAAGTATTATAACATCCTTTTTGCTAAGGCCAGGGCGTTTTTGATTGAACACAGAGAGGAGATTGATTTATCAACTAGAAATATCCGAAATCCCAGGAATTATATCGAGTTGATAGATATTGATGTCTATGCTATTTACACCTCTATGTTAGACAACAACCGTTTGGAGATGGAGATTGTGGTGACTGCTTTTGTGGAAGTGAGCGAGCGGTATAAGGGAGAGCTTGAAGTAGACGAGAAAACTATCTGGCTCTCGATGATCACAGAAGTTGTCTTAGACAATGGTATTCAGTCCTTTGTCGTTCAGTCAGTTGACCTAAAAGAACAAAATAGACGATGTAGCCGTTTACTTAGTCGGTCAGGTGTGCCCTATATCAAAAAGACAGATTTTGATGAGTTGGCCAACGCCTTTCTAGCCAAATACTATCCACAAGCCCTCAAGTCACCTGCTAAGATTGACGTGACTGAACTTACGGCTGCTATGGGGCTTACCGTCATTGAAACCAAGCTCTCTTCTGACTTTTCCATTTTTGGTAAGATGGTTTTTAAGGATACTGAGATAGAGACTTATGATGCTAACAATCAAGCTATCAGGCGATTAATCAAGAAAGGAACAATCTGTGCGGATGAGGAGGTTTCTCAAAAACGAAATATCGGCTCCCTAAACAATACCATTATCCACGAGTGTGTTCATTGGGAGTTTCATCGCATTTATCATGAATTGCGTATGCTGGTGGATGAAACTCATGATTCGGTATCCTGTCGAACACAGGAGAACTTATCAGATGTGACCAACTGGACAGACCTAGACTGGATGGAATGGCAAGCGAATAATCTAGCTCCTAAAATTTTGATGCCAAAGAAGCAGACAAGACAGAAAATTGAGGGTCTCTATCGTGCCTTATCATCCATTTATAGTGATCTGTCTAAGATTGAAGTCACCACAGAAGTGGTGGATAGTCTGGCAAATTTCTTTGGGGTATCCAGACGAGCCGCAAAAATTCGGATGATTGAGTTAGGCTATAAAGAAGCTCATGGTGTCTATAATTATTTGGATGACCGTTATCTTCGTAATTATTCATTTGAACTTGCAGCTTTTGAAGATAAGCAGACTTATACTATTTCATTTAAGGAGCTCTGTTACCAGTATTTTTCAAATCCTCGATTCAAGGAGGCTATAGATAGTCAGAAGTTTGTCTTTGTGGATAACCATGTTTGCTTAAATAATGACAAGTATATCGAGACTTATGAGAACACTATTATCATGACAGATTATGCTTATGAACAGATGGATGAGTGTTGCTTACGCTTTACTTTTTCAGACCGTAATGCTAAGAAGACGATTAGCTCGGAAGAGTTTAGTGATTATGTCCTCAACCGTACAAGAGTCAAATCTGCTTACGACATCAAGGTCGATTTTATGGAGGATATGGGCAATAATGGTTTGGTAGAGAGCTTAGCTCCTGAGAATTTCAAACACCTAATGAAAAAGGTGGTTAGCCTTCTTAAAGAAACACCTGCTCTCTTTCAAGAAGCTCTAAAGTTTCACCGAAAGCGAAAGGACTGCCCTCAAGATATTTTAGCAGAGGCTATTCGTATTGATGTTCAGACCTATCGTCAGTATGAAAAAGATGAGGAAAAAATCCCTTCCCTCTCACGTCTGGTCGCAATTGCGGTTACCCTCAAGCTTTTTCCAAATTTGAGTGAGGACTTGGTCACTAAGGCTGGCTATATGACTCCATTACTGAGCTTCATTTTAATGCCTTTAACGGTAGGGCACGAGGGAGTGAAGTTTTGATTCAATCTTCTTTGACGGCAGATCAGGAAGACTTAGCCATCTTAGCTGTCCTTAGCCATCATTTTCAAAACCGTGGGATTAAGAAGGTGGATTGGCTCTATAATGCCAATGAAGCCAAGGACAGAGGTTATCCCTATCGTTTGGTTGAAGTGGCCTTTATCGATAATGACGAAGACATGACCATCTTTGAGAACAAGAAAGAGGAGCTGGCTAAAGGTCTCGTCTCTGCCATTACTCAAGAGGAGGTGAAGACTGTTGTCTCTGCCACCCCCAGTAATCAAGGAGGACAGCCCAATTCTTCTACCAGCCCTGTTTATCACGTTGGGGATAGTGTTCGTGTGCTTGGTCGTGCGACGCATTACCAAACGGGTCAAGCGATTGCGAATTGGGTCAAGGGTCGCACCTACAAAATCCTCCAAGTCAAAGCTGTAAACCAATCTCAGAGTAAGAGAGCCTACCTCCTTGAAGGGATTAAGTCTTGGGTATTGGAGCAGGATGTGGAGGGCACAAGCCTTGGTCATTCGGAACAGACCTACACGGCTCAAAAAGGGGATAGCTACTGGCGGATTGCACGGCAATTTGGGACAACAGTTGATGGTTTGTTAGCCTTGAATGGCTTGAAGAAAATGGATGTCTTAAAGATCGGTCAGACCTTGAAAGTCCATAAGGCGACCAATTCCATCAAGGCAGTGGCGACAAGCCTTGCCCAACGTGCGGTTGCGTCTGCCCTCTCTAAGGTAGGTCAGAAAGTGACAG
>NZ_JBRUGW010000041.1:0-15926 GCF_053206505.1 Streptococcus fryi
TGATTAATGTCTGCAAGAACGTGCCGTGAACTTCGCTCAGATAAGTCCGAATACTCGTAACTGCTTGACCTTGGAGGTTGGGGTCGTTGATGAAACCTGACATAGCTGTGTTCAGACTAGAAACAGACTCACCCCATGAACCAATGGTCGTCTGGGTGCTTATCTGGAGAGAGGTGATATCGTCGAATTTGATTTTATAGCCCATAGCTTGTGAAAAAGCAGAACAAAAACTCTGCTAAAACTCATTTTATACAAATAAGAACTAGAATAATAATAATTCTTTGTTTAAAATTCCCATTTTTTGATACTATTTTACTTGAAAATAGGTAAGAAATTCTTTTATTTTTTCATCTATCAATGATTTATTAGCAAGTTTCTGTATCCATTCTTCTGGAATACTTTCAATCTTGTAAAGAGCACCAGCTAATGTACCAGTAATAGCACCGATAGTATCTGTATCGCCACCTAGATTGACCGCTTTTAGAACTGCAGATTCAAAACTATTTGTGGTCCCCAGACACCAAATCACAGCTTTTAGTGTATCTACAACATAGCCTGTAGAAGCTATTTCAGAAGATGCTAATTCTAAAAATTCTTTATTGAATAAGTCTGCATAGTATTCTTCAAACTCTTTCCTGTAAGGGTGAGATTGATCGAAAGATTCTAGAAATATTTTTTTTGTTCCTTTTATTGTATTTTCTAGATTATTATTCAATAACAAGCCAATAAGTATTTGAATATATAAGATTGATGCAACTACAGTTCTTGGATGTCTATGGGTAATTTTTGTATATCTTTCAATTATTTTTACTTTCTCAGGAAAATCAAATTCTTCTTGCAATAGAATCGCTAAAGGAGAAAGCCTCATCAGAGCCCCGTTTCCGTTATCCATTTCAGATTGTCCACCTGCTTCTTCAGGGAAAACACCTGACAAGTAGCGTTCAATAGCCTGATTGGTTCCAATTCCAATATCAAAACAATCACCGTATGGGGTCAAATAGCCATTGCGATAAGCCGCAAATTTATCCATTAATGCTGGTAAATCAGAACACTCTGAAAGATGCTCCATTAATGCCAAGGATAAAGAGGTATCATCGGACCAAGTTCCCAAAGGTTGGTTATAAGTTCCATGACCAATCATATCCGTAATACTATAGGTCCCTCTTTCTTTGAACTCAACTGGAACACCTAAAGCATCACCAATAGCTAAGCCATAGATAACTGCCTGTAGCTGTTCTTTCACAGCAAGTAAGCCCATTTGTCTAGAGTCTTCTATCCATTTTTCATGTAACCTCATTGTTTCTCCTTTATCTGTCTTTATCTATTGTAGCAATGTCATTTTAATCGTAACGTTGCTTCCATTTTCGATAACTTCACTGATTAGAAATTTAGAATTTGAATTGAGTAACAATTCAAGTTCACTAGGGTATTCACTAATTTCATTTAACATACCTCCCTTTGGCTCCTTTTGGTGCCGCAATCTCCCAATTCACTAAGTAGTTATACAAATTCTATATGCACTGTATTCTCACTTTCCATACTTTTTACTATGGCAATAATATTCTCAACATCTTGTAAAGATACTAGGTCTTTTTCAAAGGGCGGGTCCCAATGGGTCATGCTATCTTTGTAAACTACAAATTTTTTTCCAACTAATAATTCACCTTCTGCTCTTAAAATATGCCCGTTTTCCAAGTCAAAAGTGATTGATGATTTTGTCCCCGAAATTTTCATGATTTCACCTCTTAAATATTATTGTTTCTATACCTGTCTTAGGGTCAATTGTGATAATTTGAGTAACATTTGGATTTGCTTTTAACCTCGGCAATTCTATATTTTCCCATATATTTCCAGGTCTTAATTGGTTACCTACAACCGCTCGAATTTTCCCAGAAACTTGTTCCGCATGCAACAATAATGATTAAAAAGATTTAGTCTACTAATTTGATTTTTATTGATTATTAACACTAAATAACTATAGGATATTTTTTAATGTTAATCGTGGATACTTAATATTGCCCTTCTCTGAATTGAATAGCATTTGTGCTTCTTCCTCAGTTTCGTCTACATAACCTTCAAACCAAACCTTTGTTATATCTTCCTGATTAAAGAAGAACGATTGATTATCTATCACTCCTGAAGGATACAAACAAGCGGAATAATCGAAATACCCTATTTCTCCATTATTGTTATAAAGTGGAAAACGGTTTATAATCATTAGTTTAGCTTGACCATTTGTTAATTGGACTACACTACCAATTGGTAATTTTTTTATCATAACTATCCCTCACATTTTTATATAATTTATTAAATTTATAGAGTGTTTTACCGAAAAACGCTATTACCATAAAACTAGACCAAGCTAACAAACTAGCCATAAACAACCATAAAAATTGGTTAGTATATAAATAACCAATGGATACTAGTCCGGTTACAACTGGTAAAATGATTAAAATACATTTTATAGGCCTCTGTTTTTTTAACTGTTCTTCTAAAAATAACAGCTCTTGCTCTTTTGAAAATTCTATTGGCTCTACTATATATTCTGTCTTAGCAATCCTAGCAAGAAACTTTCTTGACGCTATGAATGCTAACCCATAACAAATCAACAGCGGAAGAAATCCGTTAACGGTGAGTGAAGCATTTAAAAAGCGTACTATACCATAGAAAATAATAATTTTTGATCCCCCAAGTACATAACCTTTAGATCTAGTCGGAGTGGTAGATTTTCCAGTATAATATCTTTTATGCACTTCATCATAAAATACAGCTGTTTCCCCATCAATTCCACCAACTGATAGAAAGTCAAAAGATTTTATTATCACTATAAACCTCCTTCTACTAGTAACTTATCAATTACCCTTTTTCTACCATGCAAGCCAGTAAAATATAAAAGAGATAAAGTAAAAGCTACCATACCAGCCCTACTAAAAAAACAGCCTCATCAGTTAGCAAATAGATAGTAGCAGTCAATAAGGTAAGAAACAACAGAAAAGATAATACTCTCCACAATTGTTTGATTAACTTCATCTGTTCTATTAAAAAACTAGGCAAATCAAGTGTACTCTCATCAAAATCGTGAATCTGCACGGTGATTGCTAAAAAAGACAAAGCCACTAAACCTCCTATTGCCAAACCAAATCCCAGAGAAAGTAATAATGGGGATAGACCTGATGTCGTCTTATCTCCTAGATAGGTGTATAAAGCAATTGAAGCAAAAACACCAAGGCTTGTCGGAAGGACTGGAACTTTTAGTTTTGTTGTCGCAATATATAGTTTTTCCTCCTTAATAAATCCAAACATTTTTAATCACCTCGTAAAATTGAAGTGAGTTATAATGTTGTTATCTAAATCAATTACCACCTTTATCTCCTACTAACCTATACTGCTAGAATCCGTAATACTAAGTTTTGGATAAGTGATATTTCCCACTTCTTTTTCAAACGTTTTCTGTGCTGCTTCCTCACTCTCATCAATGTAACCTTCAAACCAAACAGTTTTAATATCATCTGAATTGAAATAGTAAAATTGATTCTCAACTGTACCTTGAGGATAAATGCAGCCCGAATAATCAAAATAACCAATTTTACCACTATTATCATATAACGGAAAACGACTAACAATCATAAGTTTTACTTGTCCATTATTCAATTGGACAACCGTCCCAATAGGTAAATATTTCATCGAATTAACTCCTTTTTGATTTTATATAAAACAAACATGCGTTTAAAAATTTGATACTTGGACCATAATGCAAAGCAAAAAAATGAGAGAACTGAGAACAAGAGAAATATAAAAGAATGGCTTAAAAAATAGAGTATCCCAAATAGAATAGTAAAAAATAGTAGGATTATAAAAATCATTAACATCATATTATTTCGTTTTTGATTTTCTTTAATAAATTGCAAAAGCGAAGTATCATTTTCAAAATAATATTTATTAACTTCATGATCCTGCTCTGCATATTTTCGCACCATTCTTTCGACAGATAAGTATACAATTACGAAGCCAATTAGTAACAATAAGGGATTGGGGTGCAAATTTTTCGAGTCGATGCTCCGTATCATAATAGTTATCACAAATGTCACTCCAACTGGTACCCTCATTCCTCCTGTTTTTGTTTCGATATCTTTTTTACTCATGTAATATGGCAATTGATAATCGTTTTTAATAAAAACAGATTTTTGTTCAAAACTACCGACAACAAAATAGTCTTTAAGTAAAATTTTCATACTCTTAATTTCCTAACTAAATGCAGAGCCAAGACTAGAAAACCACCCAGACACCGCATCACCGACATTACGAGCTACTTCATTAACTTTTTTCAAACCATTATCAATACGCTCAGCCACATGCTCATCGTAAATAGTGTCAAAAAACTTGGAACCAGCAATTGAAAGTCCCACACCTATTGCAAAGCCAGCAACTGCTCCAATAATTGCACCAGTTACAGTCCCGACACCTGGGATAGGAATAGCTACGGTTCCTAGAGCTGCACCGATTTTTAATCCAGCAGCAGCACCAACATTTCCAGCCATATAGCCAATCCCAACATGTGCAGTCGTTTTAATCATGGCGTTAGCCTCGCTTGTACCTGAATTTACTTGTGAAGTATAGTCATAAACAGCTGTAACTAAACCAATTTCTCTGCTGTGATTTCTAAAATTCATTGGCAAAAACAATACATTTTTTAGACTAAACTATTGACTTTTCTTATAGTTTGTCTTTAAATAGATTTTTTTATGCTCAATATTAGGCTGAAAATCAATAAATTTAATAAATACTAAGCTATATATTCCAATGAATCCAAACAATAAAAGTTGAATATAATTGTTCCCTCCAATGCCAATTACTAGTAAAATTGGATAAGCAACTAAACTTAAGATGATGCTTTTTAAAAAAATAATCACTTTATTTTTTTCTATTTTAGTACCCGTGGTGCTAGTTGATGTCAAAGTATACTAAAAATCCCAAAAGAGCTATACTGTAAGTGACAAAACAGACAGGAGGTAGTTCTCTTGAGCCACTTACAGTATACTGCAAAATCCCATCATTTACAATGGAGTATAGCACAATTAACTCAAATATGTTCTCAATGTTATCGTGATTATTGTCCCAAATCAATAAAACATCGTAAAAATGTTGGCTTATCTAAGGTTTCTGATGTGTCACTTCTTGTTTTATTATTACTTCAAGCTGAGTTAGGAATAACCTCTCAACGCCGTTTCTATAGAGTCTGTCACTTTTCTTTGGCGGAAACTTACTGGAGAGAAGTCGCTTTAATAGACGGACACGACAGCTTATTGGGGTGGTTCAACTCATTCGTCAAGCGTTGAATAAGCCAATCTCATCAGATACCATTGTGATCATGGACAGTTTTCCTCTGCCTTTGTGCCAAGCTATCCGCAATCACAAAGCGAAGGTTTTCAAAGGTTTAGCTGATATTGGCTACAATGCCTCTAAACACTTATGGTTCTATGGGTTTAAAGTTCATATGCTGGTCACATTATCAGGTGTTATGTTGAACTATGTTGTGACACCAGCTTCTGTCCATGATATTAAAGTCGTTGATGAACTGCTAGAAGGCTGTAAACAAACTGTTGTCCTTGCGGACTTAGGATATCTCAGTCAAGAGCTAAAAGATAAGTTGGGGCATAAAGGCTATCATTTGTGGACGCCCTTGCGTCAAAACATGGTCGGCGCAAAGCAACATAACAACAGGCAGTTACTAGCATGGAGACGGACAATTGAAACTCGCTTTGCGGAACTTTGTTCTCTATTTGATATTGAGCAGACGTTGGCTAGGGGACTATCTGGATTACAATTGAGACTTGAACAATTCATACTAGCTTATAATTTGAAGTATTTTGAAATCAACTAGCACCACGGGTAGTATCATATTAAATCAAATAAGGTGTTATGTGTTTAGCCAATTGCTGATAGCCTTCTTGACTAAGGTGGAGCCCATCAAGTGTCCAACGCTCAGCTAACTGCTGCTTATCATTTAAAAAAGCCTTATAGAGGGGTACCAGTTCCACATTAAAATAACTATTAGCAATCATCGCATAAGCACTATTAAGTTCTTGAATAGCGTCGTTAGTTCTTAATCCAACGGTTTTAGCGTATTTTTCATCCTGACTAACTGGTAAAAGCTCTAATAATGTTATCTTTATAAAAGGATAATCATCTAGAATACGATCAATTATTTGGCGTACATTTTGAAGTGTGGTTTCGTGTGCAATACCGTAGCCCAAATCGTTGACACCAATCAACAAAATCACCTGACGCAAACGATTACCATAAACATGCAGACTGATGTGCTCCAGTATGTGATCTGTACGACTCGCAGCAATCCCCCTATTAGCCATGCTAGTATTTGTTTTCAAATATTTGGTTATAGGAAAGAACTCAGTGATAGAATCACCGATAAAAATAATCTCTGCTTGTTCGTCATCCTTTTGATTTAATTCGGAAAATAAAGATCGCCTTTTTTGCCTTAAATGTTCATAATAACGCTCTTCTTGTGGTGTTGGTAGACCCATAACTATCCTTTCTTTATCCTTGTTTTATCTTTAAATAATACATGCTTTAACAATTTGTAATCTAATAAACCGATTAATGCTATTCCTATCCCATAGGCGAATAAATCTTCAACCAAAAATCCTTGCCCCAAAAGCAAATAACCTAATCTTGTCTGCCTCAATGAAATCAACCAATCCAGCATAAGTAATTGAGAAAATTCTATTATAAAGCTTGATAATAAAGCTAAAGAACATATGTATCTAATTGGAGCATAGGGGAACCATAGGCGCCAGCCAAGGTAAACAGCTATTGCCCAGAGACTATCTCCGATAAACAGAGGTAAAATAGCAATCTTTCTAGAAATCAGTCCTAATATAATAACCAGGAGCAACCAAGCAAAATAATATATCCGTTTTTTCATAGTCTTAATTATAACATAGACTAAATACCTTGACTTCTACAAACTGTTTTTTGACTAACATATTTTAAAGTTCAGCAACTATTAATATAAAACACAAGCTGTCAATCAGCTTAATAAAGTCATAAACACCAAGTAAGTTATAACTCGTAATCAATCTAATTAAAATAGATAAACGATTTATCATTAACAAATGTCATACAATTATTGTCTTACAGTTGACAAAGAGCCTTCAAAGTTACAAACATAGGTTCATAAAAGGTCATCTATCAAAAGAGGCTTGGATAACAATCCAAGCCCATGTTAATATAGTCAATCAGTATTTTGGTGAAATTAGTCTAAGTACAAGCTCGTTTTACCATTCAACCAGCTATAAATCAAACCAATAAAGATACCACCACCAACATAGTTACCTAAACCTGAGAACAGGAAGTTTGATAACACACTGGCAACTGTCATACCTTCTACTGGACCACCATTGGCAAAATAAGCTAATGAGAAAGTTGAGAAGTTAGCAATAACGTGCTCAAATCCAAGGAAGGCAAAAATGAAAATGATAAAGATAAGTGAAATTACCTTACCGGCATCGTCTTTCATACGCATCGTAATAAAGACAGCAATATTGACCACGATATTTGCAAAGATACCTTCAACAAACTGCGTTAATGGATCTTTAGCTAATTTAGCAGTCGTTGCTTCAAAGAGGTAACTATCAGGATACACATGTCCCACTTGATAAGGTGTTGTTAATGAAAGGAGGTAGCTAATCACTACTGCACCAATAAAGTTAAATAAGATACAAGTCAATAAAATACGAAGTGCTGAACGTTTTGGAATAACATTACGGTGAATAGCTGACGTCATGTACATCATATTTGATGTTCCGAGTTCAGCATTCATGTAAACAATCATCACCAAACACCAACCAAACATCAAGGCATAACCAAATTTACCTGTACCTTCAACAATATGGTTTAGTTTATCCGCAACATATACTGAAATAGATAAACCAATTGCAAGATACATACTCGCCATAAAGGCACGAATTGAATAAGCTGTATAACTGCGTTCTATCAGTTCAGCTTTTTTCTTAATGCTTTTATCAATAGCATTAATTAAGGGACTTTTATGTTCAGACATAGAACTACCTCTCTTTAATTATAAGTTTTGATAATAACTCTTTCCAATATATGAGTATAGCAAAAAAATCACAAAATAGTAAGTCTTATCAGATAAAAAAACGTTTTCATTTATTGAGACTCTATTCCCACTAAATCATCTAAGTAACAACTATACGCCAACAAAATAAAGAGGTTAGATAACACCACGTCATAATCGACTAGTGCTATCTAACGTCTTTTAATCTTTAATGGATACTGTTACTGTTTCTCCAGTTCCTGAAACAAAACTAATTGTACCCGCTTCTGGCTGATAACTAAATGCTTCCATACTAACTTTATTAGCTAAAGCAATTGAAATTAATTTGTTCCTAAAGGTATTGAGGTCCATACCAAAATCAGAAGCATAGGCTTTCAGACTAATCTCGAACTCATCTTCTTCCTCTTCTTCTTCGACTTCTTCCTCTTCTTCAGGTTCAGCAGGTTTTGGCTCTGACGTATTACCATGAGCTAAAGGACTGCTATTTCCCCAACCATCTGATGATGTTGGACGATCGTCTGGATTCTCAATATAGTACTTCACGGTTGCAAATAATTCCTCTAAAGTGTAGCCTTCCGGTGCTGTGAAGACATCGTCAAACCAATGTACCACAATATTATGGTAATGATCATGATGAGGGACAATAATTCTATCATTTTTGAAACCTACAGCATAGGCCAAGTTATATGGCATTTGCTCTACAGGAATAATTTTAGCTGCTACAGCTCGGTTATAAACGTCGATAGCTTTTTCTTTTTTCACTTCTGGAGCTGATGTCTCTGATTCAGCCTTATCAGTTGTAGTATTTGCTTCAGTTGAAGTATCTGTCGACTTCTCTTTATAACGTTTCAAAGCATCTGACCACTCTTTTTCAGAAAGATCTTCTTTTGAAAGATAACGCAAATTACTGCTATTGGGCTGTGGAATTCCAAGCTGATTAGTCTCTTCATTGAAGACAGCACCCGATGCCAATACATCATCTGCTGAGAAAATATAACCATCTTCTGTAACATAACGACCTTCTTGTTTAGCTTCTTTGATTTCTTCTTCTGAATAGAGAATCTGCCAATTTGCCAGACCTGAACGATCATTAATTGGTGTCACATGGGTAGTTTCCTTAGCTGTTTCTGTTTCATGACTATGATCATCTTCAATCTCGTCATCATGTCCTCCAACCCAAGCACTAGGTCTGAGTTTAGGATGCTGCATGATATATTTTACACTAGCAATCTCTTCTTTAGTCAACCAACTGTAATCAACGACATGGATATGGTCAACGTGTGGAATAATGAAACTTTTTCCTGTATCATATGTTGCATAAGCAGCATGCAATTTGATTGCTTTGGCAGACAAATAGAATTTTGGTGCCAATTCATTCCCTTTAGGACTAACAACATCAAGAATATAATCATTTTGTGAAGCCATCATCAGTTGTTGTTCAGCAAATGAAATCTGAGTAAGATCTAATTCATCACGGCTGTAAAAATGTGTCACACCGTCTGAAATGATAATATAGCCCACCTTACCACCACGAGTTTCTTTGGCAATAACCATTTGAGCAATAAATGCTGGTTTTGTTACTTCTTCTTTAGGCTGACTAGGTTGTGGCTGAGGCTCAGGTTTAACATCTGTTCTTTGCTCCTTAACCCAATCTTCGACTTGTTTTAATTCGTACCCTTCTAGTTCTCCAAAGCCAATATAATGGAAATGGTCACCGTGACGAGCAGTCAATCCTGAATCGTCAACAGTATCAATAGAGTCTTTGCTAAAGACATATCCATCTGAAGTGTCATAAGGCTTACCATCCAATCCCTTACCATAAGGCATAATCTGGCGACCAAAGTAAGTCAGTGAGCTTACTTTTGGTGTCTCACTAGAAAGATGAGGTTTTAGAGATGAACCTAGAGATGGTTTAGAGGTTTCTACAGTTGTATTTGGCTTATCATCAACAATCGGTTTTACTGAATCAAGCTTAGGTTGTTCCGGTATATGACTATGACCAATAGGAATAGATTGTGCTATTTCTCTTTCTAAAGGAGAAAGTCTCGCAAATGGTATAAAATGGAAGTGATCGCCATGTGGCACAACAACTCCTGATTCTGTACGTTTACTGATTTGAGCAGGATCAAATACAAGACCGTCAGCTTCGCGATAACGTTGTGATAAAGGCAAAGCATATAATTGATTTAATAGGCTTCCTAAATCATTTGAATTGGCTTCTGTACGACTGTTAGTATGACTAGGATTAGTCATTGGCTTATTGTTAGCAGTCGGTTTCGCTGTTGCTCCACTCTTAGATTTGCTATTCCAATAATTTTGAGCAGCAGACAATTCTGCTGGGGACAAATCTTTTTTAGGAATAAAATGGAAATGATCGCCATGAGGTACTAAAAAACCATCCCCTAAATCATCGATAACATCTGTAGGTTTAAAAACATAGCCATCATCAGTTCGATAAGCAGACGACTGCGAACTAGATATTTTAGCATCACGCTGTTTTTCTTTTGAAGAATGGCCTTTGGTATCATTAGTATGGCCTTCTTTTTGTTGTTTCGTTAACTCTTCTTTTGTTCTAACATTTGATGGCTTTACACCCTCTTTAAGATAAAGGTAATATTGGCCATTAACCTTTATAATATAGCCATCTTTTACCTCATTAATGATATCACTATCTTTCAACTTGTAAGCAGGGTCCTTCATGATAAGCTCTTCGCTTAAGATAGCATCAAAAGGAACTTTACCATTATAATAATGGAAATGATCACCATGTGAAGTCACATAACCCTGATCAGTAATCTTAACAACGATTTGCTCCGCACTGATACCTTCTTTTGCACTCACTTCCTCTGGAGTAAGCTTCTCTGTTTTTACTGACTTTTTCTTATCATCATTATTTTCAATATAGGCAACACGATTATCTTGTGTTTGCGTTGTCTGCTGATGACGTCCTAATTGATAACTAGCTAAACTTAAAGCAATCGCTGCTACCGAAGTATAGAGATATTTCTTTTTCATATAATGTTTAAATCCTTCTTCCTATTTTAGACTTTCTGCAAGCACTGTCAAATTGGCTTCTAAATTTTCAAGATATGTTAAATTGTTTTGTGGGTCTGATTCTAAAGGTTCTAAAACCTTTAACTCCACACCTGTTGATGTCGCTAAGGTCTTAGCCATTTTATCAGAAACACCTCTTTCGACAAATATGGTTTTAACCTTATACGTATCAATAAATTCCTTAATCTCTGCTAACTGTCTTGGACTCGGTTCTTGAGCCGAAACACTAGCAATTCCTAATTGCTCCAAGCCAAAACGCTTAGCTGCATATGAAAATGCTGTATGCTGTGTGACAAATGTTTTTTGTTTTGTCTTTGAAAAAATCACTTCAAATTTTTTAGCTAATTCTTCAGCTTTTTTAGCTAATTCTTCAGCATTCGCCTTATAGGTTTCTTCATGCTCTGGATCAACTTCAGCTAATTGTTTAGCAATAATACGTACTTCTTCAGCAACTAAAATAGGGTCTACCCATGTATGTGGGTCATAGAGTGTTGCTTCATCAATGCCTTCTGACACTTCAATATCTTCAAGACCTGGAACTCTCTCCAATGACATCCCTTTCGATGCTTCTAATACTTTAACGTCAGAATTTTCAAGATTGGGATCAAGTTTTCCAGCCCAGCTTTCCAAAACATGAGAGTGATACACAAAGACATCAGCTGCATAAATCGCACCAACATCAGAAACTGATGGTTCAAATTCATGAATACCGGCACCAGATTGAATCATCCTGACATCGTTTAGGTCTCCAGAAACTTCCTTAACCATGGCATAGATAGGGTAAAAACTCGTTACAATTTTTAAACCTTTTGGTGAGCCACCTTCTGTTTGATCTGTCTTTTGACCACAAGCGACTAAAATGAACATGACGCTAAATAGTAAACCTAGCATCATCCAACGTTTATTTTTCATAAATGCTCCTTTTGTTAACCAGTTAATTAACCAATTAAGTTAATTTTATCACTAACGCTTTGTGTTGTCAATAAAAATCAGAAGAAAATGCTAAAAGAGCTGGTAACTACCAAGCTCTTTTAGAAACTGATTAAGCATCTTTACCCTTTGTCATGCCATTTGCAACTGCTGTTTCAATCATTGGTGAACTCGCTTTGACACCGACTAAGGTATTTAGCAATTGTTTGACATCTAGACCAACAGCATCATTTAATCCTGCTTGGACTTGTGTCATAGATTTAGTAATGTCGGATACCATTTTAGCAGAATTACCTTCGCCGTACATAGTGATTGAATCAATATTTTTCAATGGTTCAGCCACTGCTCTAGCCACATCTGGAAGAGCATTGAAGTACATTTCAAGAATAGCAGCTTGGTTCATTTTAGCCATAGCTTCTGCCTTTTTCTCAAGACCTTCAGCTTCGGCTTTTAACTTAGCCGCAATAGCTGCTGCCTCTGCCTCACCTTTAGCACGAATACCTTCAGCTTCAGCCAACATAGCCTCTTTGTCAGCTAAGGCTTGTTGCTTACGTTCATAAGCTTCAGCTTCAACTTCTTTTTGACGTTTAAAGAGTTGAGCTTGTGCCTGTTGTTCCTGAGCGTAGCGTTCTGCATCAGCTTGAGCTTTGACTTCTGCTTCAAGAGATTGACGTTTTACCTTAACTTCTTGCTCTTTGACAAGCGCTTCTTGCTCCTGTTTGACGATGTTAGCTTCGGCTGTTTCACGTTCAATATCTCGACGTTGGATTTGTGACTGTATTTCATAAGCCGCATCTGCTTTGGCACGTTCTGTATCTGCATCTGCTTTCAGTGCTGCTTCACGTTTTGCCAGCTCGTTTTGCTTTTGGGCAATTTCCAAATCTGCTGCAATACGTGCATCGTTAGCTAATTTATCAGATTCTGCTTGTTGTTTAGCAATTTCTTGTTGAGCTTTTGCCTTAGCTATTGCAGCTTCTTTGCGGATTTGCTCTGTATTATCAATACCTAAGTTTTCGATAACACCTTTTTCATCTACCAAACCTTGAATATTGAACGCGACAATTTCTAGTCCCATTTCTTCTAAGTCACGAGTCGCATTTTCTTGGACTTTTTCAGAGAATGATACACGGTCTGTCACGATTTGTTCCAATTTCATTTGACCAATAATCGCACGCAAGTGACCTTCCAAAGTATCTCTCACTTCATCTGCTATCTCTTCTTGTGTTTTGTAGAGAAAGTTACGCGTCGCAGCCTTAAACAATTCAGGTCGATCAGTACCAATCTTAACTTTGACCGCCGCATCTACCTTAACGTTGATGTAGTCATTGGTAGGCACAAAATCAGTTGTCTTAGCATCAACTGATACCATGCCAGCTGTCATCTTATCAACACGCTCCAATACTGGAACCTTCCAGCCCGTCTTACCATGAACAACTCGCTGACCACGTGGTCCTGAAATGACTTTTATCTCACCTGGCGAAGCAGACACAAAACCAGCAGCAAATACACCAATGGCTAACAGTATCACAACCACCAAGATAATCAAACTTAAATCAAACATAAAAACCTCCTTTATTGATCATCACCACTCTGATGATGATCGTTTTGATAGCTTTATTATACGCCTTTTTGACCTTTTTAGTTAAAGATATCCCAAATGGTCGGTTTTTCACCTTAAATGGTTATCCTATCTCATGCCTTGACAATCTTATACTTGTCAAATATCAAAATCTGAAAACAACCAATTTCTATGAACAATCGTTTTCAACACAGACCAATGCAGGCTTTGTATCACCTCTTGTAGCGTATCAATGACATCATCAAGCGTCTTAAAGACCTTATTCTTAAATCCTCTCTTACGAATCTCAGCCCAGACTTGCTCAATCGGATTCATCTCAGGCGTATAAGGTGGAATGAATGTAAAGCCAATATTGGCAGGCTTCTCTAAGGCCCGTGACTTATGCCATACAGCCTTATCCATCACAAGTAAGATATAGTCATTAGGGTAGGTTTCAGATAATTGCTTGAGGAATACATTCATCCAATCGGTATTGCACCCCCTAGCAATGATGAAGAAAGATTCCCCTGTGTTGGCATCGACAGCACCATAGCAGTATCGGTATTCTCGGACATAGTGGCTATGAACATACGGACGCACTCCTTTTGGTGCCCAGGCCTTCCCAATTTTACTAATCCGTCCGAACCCTGCTTCATCTTGGTACATAAGTCTGACTTTATGGTAACGACAGCTATGCTTAAAGCGCTTTCTTGTCTTCTTGAAAGTAGATTTTATTTTTAGACGCCAAAATCGTTTTGGCATCTGCTTTTTTAGGGTGTTCGGGTCTTGGTGTCACTTTGCGCCAACCGTGACGCTTCAGCAGCGCATAAAATCCTTCTCGAGTTGTCTCTTTCCCGATTTTAATGTGATAAGCCTCATGCATCTCTGCAATGGTGACAAATTGTCCTGAAGCACTACCAACAAACTGTTCTTCTAAGAACGCTTTTTCTTCTTCGTATGTGAGATAAGAACGATGACGGCCTCCTCGTGCATCATGGGTTAGAGAAGAGAGACCTTCTTGTTTATATTTTTTTACCAAACGCCAAATGGTATCATGAGATAAACCGATTAAGTCAGAAATAGCCTTGTAAGTCAAGTTTTGTGAGCGTAAATAGACCGCTTGAATCCGTTTGTGATAAGAAGAGAGCTGTTTATTCTTCAAGGCTGAGTTGAGTTCTGTGATTTGATCTTGTGTAAATATCATATGAGTATTATATTTCAGGTTTTGATTTTTGTTAAGTATTAATTTTTTTTCTGAACTCATCAAAATATAAAACCTCAACTTCTCCTGACCAATCTAATATACAACCCACAAAATCAATAATGTCTAAATCTTGCATTTCATAAGTATCTCCATTATTAACTGTTGCAGTTGCATCCTCAATATACGTAACTTTATAACCTCTATCTGAAGCAATGATTGAGGAAAATAGGCAACAATACTCAGCATTAAAACCTGTAATAACAATTTCATTAACTTGATAATCTGATAAAATATCATTCAACTCTTTACTTTTAAATATATTTGGAGAATCTTTTTCTATAATAAAATTGGAAGATTTGGATAGTTGCTCATCCAAAAGTCCATCTACATTTCCACTATAAATAATACTTTCTTTATCATTGTCAATATGTTTTGTGCTGATAATGATGTCCCCATTCGATTTAAAAATTCGTTGTAATTTCAAAATATTTTTTCTAAGTATTTCAAATTTTCCTCTAGAAAACATTCCATTTTGACAATCTAAAATAACCAACGCCTTCATAAACTATACTCCATTATTTCTACTAACTTTTCAAAAAATTTTTTTACATTGTAAAATGATGAATTATAATTTCTTTGAGTAATGAATGTTTTAGCTATTTTTTAAAACTCAATAAGCTCTGTACTCTCATTCAAAATTTGCTCGTCAAAAAATAATCCATACTAAAATTAAGTTTTTTAGCCAGTTGATGTAATAATTCTGAACCTAGAGTATATTCTCCGTTCTCCAAACGACTAATTTGACCTTGTTTACAAATACCTTCTGCTAATTCTTTCTGAGATAATTTCAATTCTTTTCTTCTGCTCTTAATTCTAGTAGCTAATAAGCTTCCCACTCTATTTCCTCCAATCTATTACTTATAATCATTTTATCACGACTTCTTTAACAATTCAAATATAGTCATTTAGTTTTAAAATAGTATTCTAAAGCAGATTGAACAGAACATCCTGTTCTTAACAACTCAGTCACCTTTCTTTTTAGAGTAGCCCAAAACTGTTCAATGGGATTGAGTTCAGGAGAA
>NZ_JBRUGW010000042.1:0-15418 GCF_053206505.1 Streptococcus fryi
TCTCCTGAACTCAATCCCATTGAACAGTTTTGGGCTACTCTAAAAAGAAAGGTGACTGAGTTGTTAAGAACAGGATGTTCTGTTCAATCTGCTTTAGAATACTATTTTAAAACTAAATGACTATATATTAATTCGTATTTAGATGTATATAACTATCCTTCAAAAAATCATTTTCTTCCTTATTTCAATAAAGAAAAGTCCTTGTGTGCTTCAAATAAGAACACAAGGACTTCAACTATCTAACTTATTAACCATGAATCTAACATATGATTATGAAAAATTCAAACAATTAGTAAAGAAGATCGTAAATCTCCATCGCAATTAAATCAATGCTATCAAAAGTATAGGTCTCACGTGCTTCAACGTCACGTAAAGTAAAGACCGCTCCAGATTCAGAATCATTGCTAAAACCTACTTCAGCTACGACAACGCCATCACGTTCAAAATGACGTTTCAAATTTGAACCATCCGTCGCCATTAACTCAAGACGGTTAATAATTCTCACTAAATGTGATTCCATGTTGTTCTCCTCTTTTAAGCAACCTCAAGATGACAAGCTAGTCCACCTCTTATACATTGGTCACTTCACTGATTATTCTTTTTATAACACCTTTATTTTACCACAATTTTAACGGAACCGATAGCCCAAACCCTCATTTTTTATCAGTAAATCATTTCCTGATGAGCCAACTCATTCCAATGCAACTACAGATCCCTTTAATACTATTATTTCTCTTAATCTTTTTACTTGAAAACTTTTTAAATGGTGTTATAATTGAAGTATGAAGTTTGACCTTTACTGACCAAGTAACAGAGTCTAACTATTATCATTATGCGAGGTAACTTATGCTTTGTCAAAATTGTCACTTAAATGAATCAACCATACACCTTTTCACAAGTGTGAATGGTCATCAAAAAAAGATTGATCTTTGCCAAAATTGCTATAAAATCATGAAAAGCGAACCACAGACCAATCGTTTTGCAGGAGGAGCTATGGATCCTTTCTTCGATGATTTCTTCGGCGATTTGAATAATTTCAGAGCCTTTAGCAATCACGATTTACCAAATAGTCCAAAAGCTCAAGCTGGAGGACAAGGGGGAGGTAATGGTAGACATCCTGGTCAATCTAAACCACGTGGTGCTACACCTGAAAAACCTAAAGGGCTTTTAGAAGAATTTGGGATAAACGTGACGGATATGGCTAAACGAGGGGAAATTGACCCTGTCATCGGACGCGATGAGGAAATCGTTCGCGTCATTGAAATCCTGAATCGTCGCACAAAAAATAATCCTGTACTTATTGGTGAACCTGGTGTTGGTAAAACCGCTGTTGTAGAAGGTTTAGCACAAAAAATTGTCGATACAGATGTGCCACAAAAACTACAAGGTAAGCAGGTCATCCGTTTGGACGTTGTAAGCCTTGTTCAAGGTACTGGTATACGTGGTCAATTTGAAGAACGTATGCAAAAACTAATGGATGAATTACGTCAGAGAAATGATGTCATTCTCTTTATTGACGAAATCCATGAAATTGTTGGCGCCGGCTCAGCTGGTGAT
Source organism: Streptococcus fryi (assembly GCF_053206505.1). Classification (NCBI taxonomy): domain Bacteria; kingdom Bacillati; phylum Bacillota; class Bacilli; order Lactobacillales; family Streptococcaceae; genus Streptococcus; species Streptococcus fryi. The sequence goes on from NZ_JBRUGW010000042.1 coordinate 1,558, forward strand.
GGTAATATGGACGCTGGCAATATTTTAAAACCTGCTCTCGCTCGTGGTGAATTGCAGCTCGTTGGTGCTACAACCCTAAATGAATATCGTATCATAGAGAAAGATGCTGCTCTTGAACGCCGTATGCAACCCGTAAAAGTTGATGAGCCAAGTGTAGATGAAACGATTACCATTCTCAAGGGTATCCAAAACAAATACGAAGACTACCATCATGTCACCTATACCGATGAAGCCATTGAGGCTGCCGCTTTATTATCAAATCGCTACATCCAGGACCGCTTCTTGCCTGATAAAGCGATTGATCTCTTGGACGAAGCAGGATCTAAGATGAATTTAACCTTAAATTTCGTTGATCCAAAAGAGATTGATCACCGTCTCATCGAGGCAGAAAACCTAAAAGCCCAAGCAACACGTGATGAAGATTACGAAAAAGCAGCCTATTTCCGTGACCAAATTGCCAAATACAAGGAAATGCAAAGCGCTAAAATGGATGATCAAGATCGCCCTCTCATCACTGAAAAAACTATTGAATCTATCATTGAGCAAAAAACAAACATCCCAGTCGGAGACCTTAAGGAAAAAGAACAAAGTCAACTGCTCAATTTAGCTGATGACCTTAAACGACAAGTCATTGGTCAAGACCAAGCCGTTGATAAGATTGCTAAAGCTATTCGCCGTAATCGTGTTGGGTTGGGGACACCAAATAGACCAATAGGAAGTTTCCTTTTCGTTGGCCCAACTGGTGTCGGTAAAACAGAACTGTCTAAACAATTGGCGATTGAATTATTTGGTTCAGCAGATAGCATGATTCGCTTTGACATGAGTGAATATATGGAGAAACATAGTGTTGCAAAACTCGTAGGAGCACCTCCAGGTTATGTTGGCTATGAAGAAGCTGGACAACTAACCGAGAAGGTCCGTCGTAATCCTTATTCACTCATCTTACTGGATGAGGTAGAGAAAGCACACCCTGATGTCATGCACATGTTCTTACAAGTCCTAGATGATGGGCGCTTGACTGATGGTCAAGGACGTACGGTCAGCTTTAAAGATGCCATTATCATTATGACGTCAAACGCTGGTACAGGTAAGGTGGAAGCTAGTGTCGGGTTTGGTGCTGCACGTGAAGGACGTACCAATTCTGTCTTAGGACAACTCAAGGATTTCTTCAGCCCAGAATTTATGAACCGCTTTGATGGCATCATTGAATTCCATGCCTTGAAAAAAGAGGATCTTCTTCAGATTGTGGATATCATGCTTAATGATGTCAATAAACGTCTCGCAACAAATGATATTCATATTGACGTTACCGATAAAGTGAAGGAAAAGCTCGTTGACTTAGGCTATGACCCTAATATGGGAGCAAGACCACTTCGTCGCACCATTCAAGATCACATAGAAGATGCAATCACAGACTTCTATCTTGAAAACCCTACTGAAAAAGACCTTAAAGCAGTTCTGACGAGCAATGGTAAAATCACTATTAAATCAACTAAGAAAACTGAGTCAGAAGACTAACTACACTTAAAAATCCCCAGAGGAGATAGCCTATCTCTTCTGGGGATTTTTTATATCATATTATCACTATAGACAATTAATATTGGCTATAGATTATTAGGCCTATTTATTATTTTTCAAAACCTGATGCAACTGCTTCTGAGAAAAAGGTTTCGATGATGTTAGCACAGTTATCACAGACTGTCACTTGATAGCTTCTTTCTACAGCTGTTTGATCAATTCGACGGCAACGCTCACAGACTTGTCCATCAGCATGTGTCACAACAAAACTAATATCATCTACTGTAAGGGCGTCAGCTGGTGCTTGACCTTGAGTAACGGTAAACTCTGATACAATAAGTAATTGTGCTAAGTTAGATGACAAAGCTTCCAGCTTAGCCTTAACCTCATCTGTCACATAAACCGTCAAATGGGCTTCTAGTGACTTACCAATAACCTTAGCATTCCGTGCTTCTTCTAAAGCTTTCTGAGCATGAGTACGGAAAGTCATAAAGTCTTGCCATTGAGATAGGGTAACATCTTCATTTTCAAAAACTTCGAGCTTAGGCATATCTGTCAACTGCACAAATTCTGCTTCTTCATGCTCCAAATATGACCAAATTTCTTCAGCAGTATGAGGTATAATCGGTGTCAATAACTGTGTTAATTTCACCAAGATATCATAAAAGACTGTCTGCATTTGACGACGTTCAAGAGCCTTATCACTTTCAATATAAACAACATCTTTTGCAAAATCGAGGTAGAACGCTGATAAGTCAACAGTGACAAAGTTAACAACTGATTTATAAATAGACATAAAGTCGTAGTTGTCATAAGCTGCGAGAATCTGAGCAACCAATTTATTGAACGCAATGGTCATATATTGGTCAACTGGACGCAAATCAGCGTAAGCCACTTTATCTGCATTTGGATTGAAATCCGATGTGTTAGCAATAAGGAAGCGAAGTGTATTACGAATTTTACGGTAGGTTTCTGAAACTTGAGATAAGATATCCATTGAGACACGAACATCGTTACTTGTATCTACAGATGTCACCCAAAGTCTAAGAATTTCAGCACCATATTGCTTAGCGACATCATTTGGTGAGATGATATTGCCTTTTGACTTAGACATTTTCTCACCCTTACCATCTAAGACAAAACCTTGAGACAAGACTGATTTATAAGGAGCATGACCATTGACAGCTACTGACGTAATTAAAGATGAGTTGAACCAGCCGCGGTATTGATCAGAGCCTTCTAAGTAGAGATCTGCAGGATAAGCTAAATTATCACGACTATTCATCACGCCGTTCCATGAACTTCCAGAGTCAAACCAAACATCCATGATATCGGTTTCTTTAGTAAAAATACCATTTGGTGAACCTGGATGATTAAAACCTTCTGGTAAGAGCTCTTTGGCATCACGTTGCCACCAAATCACTGAACCGTGTTCAGAAAATAGATCAGCCACATGATCTGTTACTTCTTTAGTCATAATTGGTGTACCATCTTCAGCATAGAAAATCGGCAATGGCACTCCCCAAGCACGCTGGCGTGAAATTACCCAGTCGCCACGGTCACGAATCATGTTATAAAGACGTGTTTTACCCCATGATGGAATAAATGTCGTTTGTTCAATTTGATCAAGAATATCTTGACGGAAAGTTGCTACTGAGGCAAACCATTGTGGTACTGCACGCCAAATAATTGGTTTTTTAGTCCGCCAGTCAAATGGGTATGAGTGAACAATCTCATCAGTTGCTAGTAACAATGAGCCTAATTTGTCCATGACAATAGGAGCAACCTTATCATAGAACTGACCTTCAAAATCAGGACCAGCATTTGCCATCATCATACCACGACTATCTACTGTCACTGCCACCTCAAGGCCATTAGCAACCCCAACATTATAGTCATCTTCACCAAAACCTGGTGCAGTATGGACAATACCTGTTCCTGAATCAGTTGTGACATGCTCACCCAAAATAACCAACTCATCTATTTCGGTATCCCATGGATGTTCAGTGACAATACCATTCAACTCTTCACCACGATAAGTCGCCAGCACTTCAGGTGCTTCCCAAGCAAAACGCTCTGATAAGCTAGCCAAGAGTTCAGAAGCCACAACAAATTGACGTTCATCATTTGATGGTTTCACAAGAACATAGTCAATATCTGGTCCAACAGTCAAACCACGTGACGCAGTTACCGTAAATGGCGTTGTTGTCCAAACAACAATATAAGTATCTGTATCAAGGATTCCTTTACCATCTTTGACCTTATTGGCATAATAAAGAGATGTCGATGTGATATCATGATACTCAATTTCCGCTTCTGCTAAGGCTGACTCCGATGACCAAGACCAATAGACAGGCTTAGCACCACGATAAATATAACCTTTATCAGCCATGGCACCAAAAACACGAATTTGAGCTGCTTCATAAGCTGGCGTCAAGGTAATGTATGGATTTTCCCAGTCAGCTGAAATCCCTAAACGCTTAAAATCTTCACGTTGTTTATCCACTTGGCTTAGAGCGTAATCACGACACATGGTAAGATATTCATCTAAAGGTAGTTCTTTACGTTTTACCCCTTGCTTAGCTAGTACTTGTTCAATTGGAAGCCCGTGTGTGTCCCAACCTGGTACAAATGGCGCATAATACCCCATCATTGATTTTGAACGTACAATAATATCTTTCGAAATCTTATTCAAGGCATGACCCACGTGAATATTACCATTGGCATATGGAGGACCATCATGCAGATGAAAGGCTGGTTTACCAGCATTTAATTCCTGACGACGCTGATACAATTGTGCATCGTCCCATGATTTTTGCCAATCTGGTTCCTTGTTCGGCAAACCTGCACGCATTGGAAAGGCTGTTTTTCCAAGATTAAGGGTTTCTTTTAATTTCATATCTAACTCCTATTAACTTATTTTGTTGTGTAATAAAAAAAGCTTCATCAACAAAGGACGAAAGCTCGTGGTACCACCTTAATTCAGACAAGTCAAAAAGACCTATCCCTCATTTGCTTGTAAGGTAAGCAGACCTCTTATCTTACTAATGATTTCAGATAAGATAATACAAAAGGATAAATTAACCAAGAGGGATTGCAGGACTTACACCATCTCCTACTCGCTGAAAATGTCTTGATTACTTCATGTTTTTGTTACTCACTAATATTCACTTGAAATGCATGCGATACTTCAGTAGCCGAATCTGTCTGTTCTGTAGGAACATCGCCATTTTCAACTGCTGCTTCCAATTGTGCATTGCTTTCAGCCATCAAACGATATAACTCTTCCATCTCTTCTGGAGAGAATTGACGTGTAGCATCCAATGATGCTGCATCATTAGAATCCGGAACATGCTCGTCTAAAACGCGTTCAACAATTTCTTTAAAGGCTGTATCTGAATTTTGTAGATAAACAGCTGTTGGTTGTAATAATTCTAGCCATTCTGGAGAATTAACTAGAGTCATCTGTGCATCGACTGCTGCTAATAAGCGCTGATGGAAGATACGACTTTGACGCTTCAGATCTTCTGTTTCAACAGCTACACGCTTAGCATCATCAGTTGCATCTCTTAATATCTCATTTGCTTTAGCTTTTGCTTCCTCAATCAAATGATTAGCATCAAATGTCGCTTTGTTAAGAATGTTTGTTGATTCTGTATTAGCTGAAGCTTTCACTTTTTCAGCTGTTTCTTGTGCCAAAATAACTGACTGTGTTAAAGATTCCTTCATCTCATCAAAATAAGATAATTTATCCTCTAAGTCTTTGATTCTAGCAGCTTGCTCGTGATTTTGACGCACAAGTGTCTCATAATTATCAGCAACAATATCTAAAAATTCATAGACATCATCTTCGTTTAAACCACGAATTTTCTTAGAAAAGGTTTTATCTTTAATTTCTAATGCGGTTAATGCCATAGGGCTCTCCTTTATTCTGAACAGCTCAGCTGTTCACTTCTTCTATTTATGTATAATGGTCTCTATCAACAATTTATGTTTACCATTTTTGGTAAAACCTTGGTTTTCCAAAACTTTAAATCTTCCAAAACCTCTAACACTAATCAAATCATCAATTTCTAATATCTGTGAAGTATTTGTTGCAAGAGCATAATTCAACTTAACCTTGCCGGATTCTATGAGCGAAAGAGAGTTGGTTCTAGATATGCTTAATACCTCAGCGATGAGTTTGTCTAACCTCAAACTAGTTGACAAAACGACTTTCTGCTTGGAATCTACCTGAGGTACCATTAGTTGATCTAAGGTAATCTCTCTCAAAGTAACACCCACCCTATCTATCTTTTCAGTATTAGCTATCAAATAAGAGACTATTCCCTTATCCACAAAAACTTGAGCTCTTCCTTCAGAAATCAAAATATCACCTATGAGGTGGCGTTTGATACCCAATTGATTGAGCAAGGTCCCCATAATTTGAGCATGATTTAATTGAGCGAACTTGGCATTATAATGAATATCAACTAAGCTTATTTCAAAATCCGATTCATCCAGCTCATAATACTCTGGTGAAATGATGACTTTGGCATACTCCATCGGATAATAATCACTGCTCACAAACAAATTTAAATCATATTGACCAACAATACTTCTAATAATTGCAATTTGTCTAGGGTCTAGATACTCTGTGGTCTCCATCACGTATTGTTGTTCAACTCTATTAGCTAAATCCACGATACGCTTCACAAAAAAGCGTTCTTCAAATTTAAAGTGTTGGTATAACTGTTCTTCTCTCATGATTTACAACAGCTGTTTTAAAAAATTAAGAGCAATCATAATAAACCAGACCGTAAAATCTAAACCTCCAAAGTGAAGATTAAAGCGTCTGAATGGTTTCAGAATTGGTTCTACTAACCAAATGACCAATCGACCGATAACTGATTCATAAGCTCCTGGCAACCAAGATAATAGGGCATAAACCAAGAGCAATAGCGAGTAGACATCAATAAGTCTATACAGAAAAATTCTCAATAATAACATCATTAACGTCTCTTCATGTCATAATCGTACGCAATATCCTGACCATGATTAGGAATGGCAAGATCGTCAATATTAACAACGACATTTGCAGGTGTTAATAGATACATGGTATTACCAACTTTTTGTAAAGCACCAAATAGCACTTTACTTGCCCCATCAATAAAATCGATGCAGCGACGAGCCTGTGCATCCATCATATATTGAAAATCAATCAAAATAGATTCATTTTCAATCAATAAGTCAACAATTTCTTGAGCGTCCTCATATTTTTTAGGGTATTTTAATGCAATAACTATTCGCCCTGTCTCTGATGTTGCTTGCAGCATTTCTTCACGACGATTCTGAATAGAGTGTTGGGGCTGAGGAATAGTTTGTTGTGTTTGACGTGGACGTTCAAAGTCTAGACGTTCTTTGGGTTTTGGAATTGTAGCTGCCTGTCTAGATTGAGAAGTAACCGAACGAGAAGGTTCTGTATTCTGAGGTTCCGGGCGTCTCGGTTCAGCTACAGCAGCAACTTCTTCTCTCTCAATATCATCTAAATCACTAGTATCAAGAAAGGAAAAGAAGCTTTTCACTTTATCTTTTAATGCCATAATGTTCTCCATTTAATTAAAGAATGCACTACCTATACGAACAAATGTTGCGCCATGAGCAATTGCAATCGGAAAATCACCACTCATCCCCATACTCAATTCAGTCATTGGCATATTAGGATAAGCTTTTTTCTCAAGTGATTCTCTCAACTGATTTGTTTTGTGGAAAATGTCATTCAATTCTGTCTCAGTAGCATCAAAGGGCGCCATTGTCATAAGACCGACTATTTCAATGTTATCTAACTGAGCCAAGATAGGTAGTGCTTCCGCAAGTTCTTCTCTGGAGAAACCATGTTTACTCTCTTCTCCTGAAATATTCACCTGTAAGAAGCATTTGATAGGTTTAATCGCTCTTTTTTGTATTTCTTGAGCTAGTTTTAAAGAATCTAGGGCATGAAAATAATCAACATAGTTAATGACTTCTTTTACTTTTCTTCTTTGCAATGTCCCTATCAAATGCCATGTAACCGACCTATCTTTTAAGTGGTTGTACTTGTCAAGAAACTTATCAACTCTGTTTTCAGCTAAGTGATTAATACCAGTATCGACAAGTTTTGCAGCAGTAGAAGCATCAACATACTTGGTTACAGCAAGGACGGTTACTGAATTTCTACTTCTTTTCGCATCATCTAATGCTCTAGTCACTTGAGCAAGTACTTTATTAGTATTTTCTTGTAAACACATGCTTAACGATTTTTGAAAAATGGTGGTGTCTCTAATTCATCATCGATATCATTATTTGGTGTAAATGATGACATTGTTAATTGACTATCCAATTCACCTTGACTTGGACGTGCGATATTATCACGACGTAAATCCCAATTTCCAAACGGTGACTGCTGTGTTTGACCTGGTCTTGCCTGTGTCGCTGGACGTGTCATATGTGGCATTTCACGACTTTCAGCCATATCAAAATTAGGACGTTCAAACTGCTGCTGAGTAACTTGCTCACTAGCATATTGTGCTCCTGCTTGTTTAGAGGCTGAATTAGTATAAGAGCGTGGATTACCTCTCAATCCCGTCGCGTATTCAACACGTTCATCACGTAATCCTGTCGCAACAACTGTGACACGAATTTCATCTCTCATCGTATCATCAATTGATGTACCAAGCCAAATATTAACTCCTTGACCTGCTGCTTGTGCAACAATTTCAGAAGCTTCTTCAGCTTCAGTCAAGGTCATATCAAGACCTCCAGTAACGTTGACAATAACATCCTCTGAACCATCAATCGTTGTTTCAAGAAGCGGAGAGTAAATAGCTTTACGTGCAGCTTCGACAATACGCTCTTCACCTGAACCAATACCAATACCCATCAAGGCATTTCCTTTGTTAGCCATAACCGTTTTAACATCGGCAAAGTCTAAGTTAATTAGTCCAGGAGCTGTAATTAAATCTGTGATTCCTTGAACACCTTGGCGTAGGACATTATCTGCCTCACTAAGAGCTTCTAAAAGCGGTGTTTTTTTATCAACAATTTCAAGAAGATTGTTATTGGAAATAATTAATAGCGTATCAACTTGCTCACGCAATTCAGCAATACCTTCAATGGCGAAATTCCCACGCTTGTTCCCTTCAAAACCAAATGGGCGTGTTACAATGGCAACAGTAAGAGCACCAATGCTTTTCGCAATACGTGCAATTACAGGAGCAGCCCCTGTTCCTGAACCGCCTCCCATTCCTGCAGTAATAAACACCATATCTGCACCTGATAAAGCCTCAGTTAGTACTTCTTCACTTTCTTCAGCAGCTTTACGACCAACTTCAGGTTGACCTCCAGCACCTAGTCCACGCGTCAACTTAGGACCTAACTGAATGACTGTTTCAGCTTTTGAAGAGCTCAAAGCTTGAATATCTGTGTTTGCTGCTATGAATTCAACACCAGACACACCTTCTTCAACCATACGGTTAATGGCGTTACCACCGCCACCACCGACACCAATTACTTTAATTACCGCACCTTGAACAGATGCTGCATCAAATGAAAAAACCATTTTTTATCCTCGCTTAACTTATTCTAGTCAAATAAACTCTTAAATAAACCTCTTACACGATCACCCATCTTTTCTTGAGGAGCAGTAGGTTCTTGAGGCTGTTGATAACTTGTTTTAGAAACTTCTTCTGGATATTCTGCAATCGGAATAACAGTGTCACGACTAACTTGTTCATGAGTGAAACGTACCTGTCCTACTTCAGAAGGTTTTCTGCGAAGGTTGGCTTCACTGATCACTGCACTTTGAGAAATCACTTCAACATCGGACATTTTCCCAACGTATTCAACCAATGAAATGACGTTGGCGAACATTGGATTACGAATACCTACAGAGTTTGGAATATAGAGTTTAACATTAACTCCCAAAACTTCCTTAGCCAATTCGACCACACCAGGTAAAATAGCACCTCCACCAACAAGAACAACACCTCCAGGTAAGTCATTCATACGGCCACGGTCAAGATCTTGGCGCACTCTCTCAAGAATATGACGAACACGCGCCGAAATAATTTCCGCTAAATAACGCTCAGTTACATCAATCGGATCAACTTCGCCAACAACTTCGACCTGAACTGTCTCCGTTAAACTACTACCTGCAACATCCACGCTTCCAAAATTAAATTTTAAAGCTTCTGCTAATTCCATTGAAGTTTTTAACACTTTGGAAATGTCTTTAGTGACATAGTCACCACCTTCAGTGTAAATGTTAGTGTATTGAAGTTCTTGATGTCTCATTGAGGCAACGGTGGTTTGACCACCACCCATATCAATAACTGTCGCTCCAAACTCACGTTCACCTTCATTGAGAACAGAATGGGTCAAGGACAATGGCGAAATAACAATATTTTCAACCTTAATACCTGCTTTTTCAACAGTTTTTCTGAGGTTGTGAAGAATAGTGCTTGGCCCTGTATACAAAAGACCACGCATTTCCAAACGAACACCCATCATACCACGTGGGTCTCTAATACCATGGAAACCATCAACAATAAACTCTTCAGGAATAAGAGAGATGATTTCACGTTCAGGTGTAATACTCTTAGTCAAAGCTGATTTAATAACACTTTCAACATCCTCATCTTTAATCTCTTTAGACTCAGACGTTACCGGAATCATGCCTTGTGACGATTCGATTTGTAACAGGTTGGCTGGCACACCAACATTGACTTTATCAATTGTCACTCCTGCCTTTTCTTCTGCTTGTGCAATGGCTGATTTGATTGCTTTTGCTGCAGCATCGATGTCAATAATAATACCGTCTCTAACACCTGAACTCTTTTCATTGCTCACGCCAATAACATTCATTTCACCGTTGATAAATTCTGCAACAAGTACTTTAATCGAGCTTGTTCCTATATCCAATCCTGTAAAAAAGCCATTTCTAGCCATTACTCGACCTCTCTATCCTTCTAGTCTTCCTTAAACTGCCTAAAGAGCAGTATTATTCCAAATTATTATAACATAAAAAAACGCAAACTGTCACTATTTTGCGTTATTTTTCAGATTTTTAGAGTCTATCTCAATAGTCTTTCAAGATTTAATTAATGTGAGTTTTTTAAAATTTGGATTCGATAAAACGTGCTTTATATTATCAATCAGTTCCCTATAACATTAGGTCAAAATTGACAAGAATGTTATCAAAACTTCTGCTGATTGACGACCAGCCTCTATAACAAATTCATCAAATGACAAATTGGCTTCGTTATTAGCATTATCACTCATCGCTCTAACAACAATAAAAGGGGTACCAGTAGCATAAGAAGCCTGTGCTACTGCTGCACCTTCCATTTCAACAGCTAAAACCGAAGGATAGTGGTGTTTAATGTCTAAAAGACGATCCGAACTTGCTATAAAGCTATCACTAGTTGTAATCAAACCAATATGATTAGGCTTTGCATGAAGCTTTAAAGCCTTTTCAAAAAGTGTGACAAAACGAGAATCTGATTCAAAAAACAACGGTTGTCCTGACATTTGTCCAAATGGGTAACCAAAAGCCATTAGATCAACATCATGGTAAGCCAAACGGTCTGCAACCACCACATCTCCTACATTTAAACCTTGAGCAACGGCTCCTGCCGAACCTGTATTGATCACAGCATCCACCTTGTAACTATCAACAAGAATTGCTACACTCATAGCACTCATGACCTTACCGATACCACTCTGTACCAAAACAATGTCATGATTTGCAATACGTCCTGTATAATAGCTTCTCCCTAAATGGATTTCTTCATTTTTATTTTCCAGATGTTGCAAAAGAAGCGCCAATTCCTCTTCCATAGCCGCTATAATACCAATTTTCATCTTTTTCCCTCAATATTTTCCCTACCAGTTAAAAACAGCATACAACACTAGAGCTAATAACAATACCAAACCAAGTAAAATCAGATTTAATTTTGACTGAAATGCATGACGTTTAGCGTTCTCAATATGACGACTTTGAATAATACGATTATCTACTTCCAAATCGTGAGCAATCAGTCTATCTGATTGAAGATCAATGATTTTGGTATCTTCGTCATCGACAGTAAAATCAGAATAGGGATACGCCGTTTCAAGGCTTTCTCCCTTATTAGCTCTCTCAATTATCTCGTCAGTTAACAAGGGTTTTCCCATTAATTAGTCCTCCCTATTCTGATAATGTAAAGCATAGTATTGTAAGGCAATAATGGTTTTAGCATCACGACATTGTCCTGTGTTAACCAAAGCCATACACTCTTCGAAAGATAATTCTGACACCTCTATGGTTTCATCAGCATCTTGCTCACGAGGAGAATCAACCTTTACCAAATCATGAGCTAAATAAAGTTGGATTTTTTCGTTACAGAAGCCGATAGCTGTATAAAAATCATGAATTAACTCTAGTCGTCCAGTATAACCCGTTTCTTCTTCCAATTCACGAAGGGCAGCATCTTGCTCCGAACCATTCTCTCCAATTTCTAACTTTCCTGCTGGAATTTCATAAGAAACATCCTCAATTGCCTTACGGTATTGCTTTACCATAACAATCTTTTTGTCGGGGGTTACAGCTAAAACAGCTACTGCACCTCTGTGGAAAATCAATTCACGTTTAGCCTGACCAAGCCCGTTTGGTAACTCAACATCGTCAACAACCACTTTAAAAATATGACCGTCAAAAATCTCTGTTCGTTTTATCGTTTTTTCTTCAAATTCCATAACAGCCTCCTATTTATTGTCAGGGTGGTGAGGTTTGTTAAGAGCATAGCCTTCTTTATTGACTTGGCGTCCACGTCCAATAGCAATCGCATCTTTAGGGACATCTTCTGTAATCGTCGATCCCGCTGCCGTCAGAGCATTATCTCCTATACTTAGTGGTGCAATCAATGTCGAGTTGCTACCAATAAAAACATTGTCGCCAATTTCCGTTGCAAATTTATTTTGTCCATCATAATTGACAGTAATCGTCCCAGCTCCGACATTGACATCGTTACCTATCGTCGTATTACCAAGATAAGTTAGGTGGCCAGATTTGCTACCAACACCCATACGAGTCCCTTTCAACTCGACAAAATTACCGACATGCGCTTTTTTATCAATAAAAGAACCTGGTCTAATATGGGCATAAGGCCCTACTGTGACGTCATCCGCAATAGCTGACTCTTCAATCATTGAATGTGTAATGACAGAATTTGCACCGATGGTTGAATCAACAATGTAAGTCCCATTTGTTAACACAGTCGCTTGACCAATACTTGTCTTACCCTTTAAGGTTACATTAGCCTCGACAACAACTTCTGGTGCTAACTGGACATCAACATCAATATAAGTTGCCTCTGGATTAGTGAAGGACACACCATTAACCATATGTTGTGTAGTAATACGGTGACGCATGACTTTTTCAGCTGTTGCTAAAGCCACGCGGTCATTAACACCTAAGCTCTCATCAAAGTCATGAAGTTTATAAGCACCAACCTTCTCACCCGCTTCTTTAAAAATCCCAATCACATCTGTCAAATAATACTCGCCTTGAGCATTGTCCGTTGTAATATTTTGGAGAGCTTCAAAGAGACGTCTGTTATCAAAAACATAGGTCCCTGTGTTGATTTCCTTCACCAATTGTTCAAAATCAGTCGCGTCTTTTTGCTCAACAATTTTTGTCACTTCATCATGTTTGTTACGAATGATTCTCCCATAACCAAAAGGGTTTTCAGCTTCAGCTGTTAAAATCGTCGCAATATTTTTATGTCTCACATGATGGCTAATCAGATTAGACAAGCTCTCTCCTGTGATCAGCGGTGTATCTCCAGCAATAACCAAGGTTTGTCCGTCCAGATTTGAAAGCTGTTCTTCAGCCATCATCACCGCATGACCAGTCCCTAATTGCTCGGTCTGCAAAACAAACTCTGATTGACCCGCTAATACCTCACGCACCAAATCTGCTTTATGCCCAATAACTGTTACCGTTTTTTCAGGTTTAATCGCCGAAACACTTCGAAACACATGTTCCAACATGGTAATCCCTGCCACCTTGTGCATTACTTTTGGTAAATCTGATTTCATACGAGTGCCTTTTCCAGCAGCAAGTAGAATTGCGTAGTTTGTCATATTTGTCCTCTTTTACTTACTCATTATCATTGCAATTATAGCATTTTTCACCTAGAATGTTAAGGCTAAAACAGATTTGTATGTGTCAAGTTTTCCTCGGAAAAGGTTAAAAGTCCTCTATCCACTTCTTAAGTTGTCCAATTGGTGTGCTCGTTGCCCCATTCAAAGCGATTGTCGCCTGTGGAATGGTGTGAGCGTCGTG
>NZ_JBRUGW010000043.1:0-15010 GCF_053206505.1 Streptococcus fryi
TTCCGAAACTTTGACAACTTTAAAAGAAGGATTTTGATTGCCTTGAACATCAAAAAGGAGAGAACCAATCTGATTCTCTCCAGATGTTAGCTTTTCATCTACCCACTACAGTTGACAAAGAGCCCTAAATCATATCTATAAAAAATACTAGGCTCAGAGCCTAGCATCTTTTAACTATTTTCAATGTGCCAAATAGTCTTCCCATATACTATCAAATTCCCTTAAAGAGAAACTAAAACTCGCTTCTTCTTCAAGAAAACGACTAATCTCATCAAAATCATCTGACTGTTTTGGAAAATCATATTCATCAAAGGCCAATTCTGCTAATATAGCTACTGGAGTATTACTCTTGGGGTGTCGTTGGGTCATTAACCAAGCATAAAAAGGACGCCTCATCTTATTTTTCCTTCCTCATTTTAAATAGACGATGTTGTCTAGAAAACCATTGAACTAAAATAAGCAGGATCAATATAATCAAACTCAAGAAAACCAAGACTACAATCATTCCTTTTTCAGATAAAAAATGCCCTTGATTTTTTTGACTTGAGGTAGATTTTTCATCTACAAGTTTATATCCTCCCCAAAATGTTCTCTTTAGAGGATGAACGTTAATACCATCTCTTTGTTCAATCTGATCAGTTAAGGTTTTCAAACCATTCTCTATCACTAGTTGATTGCCATTCACACGCCAGGTCGCTTTTTGACCCCTAGCAATTGTCCCCTTAACAGGCTTATCTAAACGATACATCTTACCGTCAATCTCATGATCCCCAGATTTTAATAGCGTTTTATAGGTATAGTCCTTATATGCCTTTTCAATCAAAGCATTACCAAAAGGATGACGATAATACTCTCCATTTTGGTCTGACCAATCACCAACGCCCATAATTACGCTAATCACCTGTTGCCCTTTACGGTCAACGGTAGCAATATAATTAAACGCACCACGAGGACTAGAACCAGTCTTCAAACCAGTAACTCCATCAATACCATACTTTGCACCTGGCAGAGAGTAGTTATACGTTTCAAAAGTCTCCTCATAAGGTGTTCCTTCTTTGACTGTCACGACTGGGTCTTTGGTGTGCTTTAAGATAGCAGGGTAGTTTTTGATAAAATTATAGGTCAAAATAGCCATATCACGAGCTGTCGTCTGGTTTGCCGCATAATTATCATAACGTAGGGGTGTGTAATAGCCATTAAATGAAATGGCTGCAGCACCACTAGCATTATTCCAAAGAGTATTTGTCATGCCTAACTCTTTAGCTTTAGCATTCATCATATCCAAAAAAGCATCCGGATCATCATTTGATAAGTAATTAGCCAACATGATTGTTGTCGCATTAGATGACGGGACTACTGTCATGGTGATCAATTCTCCAACAGTATAATCAACTCCTGCAACAATCTTATTGTTTGAAATCGCATAGATGCTAGCAATAGCTTGATCTCTAGGTGTTGCTTGGATAATAGTCTCTTCTGATAACTTTCCCTGTCCAATAGCCTCATAGACCAAATAGAGTGTCATCAACTTACTCATACTAGCTGGATCTCTTATTTCGTCAATATTATCTTGCCATAAGATATCTCCTGTCTTACCATCAACCACTAGGGAAGATTTTGGGCGATTAAAATCATTGACTTCATAACCTGCGTCTCTTGTTATATCTAACAATTCATCTGCCTTAACTGGCACCAGATGGAGTAACAAGGCTAAAATCCCTAACACGACGATACATTTTCTTTTCACACTTTCCCTCCGCCTCTTGTATGTCTATTTCTATTCTAGTATAGCATATTTAGATATTGGGTAGCAACAACACAATTATTCTACAAGCTCTGTGCCTATGCTATCTTGTTTAATCTTGCCTGCTTTCATCAATCCACCCAATGCTTTTTTAAATTGCCCTTTAGAAATCCCAAAAGTCGCTTTAATTTCATCAGGAGATGACTTATCATTCAGGGTCATAAAGCCTCCTTGACTTTCTAGGTAAGTCAAAATCATTTGAGCGTCGTTTTCTAACATTTCAAACGATCGAGGTTTTAAAGATAGGTTAAGAGTACGATCAATGTCACGATATCCAATCACTCGTACGGTTAACTCTTCTCCCAAACGTGGCTCATTAAAGCGCTCACTAGGATGAATAAAGCCAAGCATATTGTTATCAGGGAGATAGACAAACGTTCCTGATAATTTCAAGCGATACACAATCGCTCTCAAGCTCTGATTGTTCATGTTGTCATAGGCACGACCTGCCATTTTTTGAAACACATGAGGTTCTGCAGGCAAGGCCCAGATACGATCCTTCTTGTCCACTGTCAAAGTCACATAGAGCTTATCACCTTTTTTAGGCCAAAGCTCCTTTAATTCTGGGAGAACATCTAAGGAAACAACTACTTCCTTATCAGGAAGACCAACATCCAAAAAAACACCTAGATCACGACGAACTTCTGTCACTTTCCCCCAACCAAACTGATTACGGCTAAGCTTTAACGTATCAAGACTGGTCATACGAAGCTTTTGCTTGCTATCTAAATAAGCCAAACCTTGAATCATATCACCAATCCGATGTTGTCCCTCTTCTTTAAGAATAGCAAAGGTAAAGCCATCTTTTTGGGCAAAGTAAAAACGGTCATTCTCATCAGTCACTAAGGCTGTGATGTGATTTGCTAATAAATGGTTCATATCATTCTCTTTCTTTTTTATATTAACGTATCTGATGAGTAGGATTTTCCCAAAATGACTTATGAAAAAGACCCAGATTGAAATGACTTCATCAGTTTTACTAACAGGTAGCATTCAGAAAAAAAGACAAACAGGTGAGCTGACTAGAACTCTCTTGTTCATCTCTTTTCGTTATATCAATTACACAGACAATAATTCTTTTTCCTTGTCCGCAGTCATCGTATCAATTGTCTTAACAGCATCATCTGTAGCTTTTTGGATATCTTTTTCCAATCCTTTTAATTGATCTTCTGTGATTTCTTTGGCTTTCTCAGCTTTTTTAGCGTCATCCATAGCATCACGACGGATATTACGAATGGCAATTTTAGCATTTTCACCAACTTTTTTCACTTCTTTTGCCAATTCACGACGTGTTTCTTCAGTAAGAGCCGGAATCACCAAACGCACAACAGAACCATCACTAGCAGGTGTGATGCCTAAATCTGAAGCATTGATAGCACGTTCGATTTCTTTCAAAACAGACTTGTCAAAAGGCGTAATCAATAATACACGTGCTTCTGGAATAGTGATTGAAGCCAATTGATTAAGTGGTGTCAGTGCACCATAATATTCTACTTGAATGCGGTCCAATAAACTAGCATTAGCACGACCAGCACGAATGCTAGCAAACTCACGTGCTAATGATTGATGTGAATGCTCAAAACGCTCTTTGGCTTTAGCAATGATAGTTTCAGTCATAATTTACGTCCTCTTTTATTATTTATTTGTAACGGTTGTTCCGATATGTTCACCAAAGACAACACGTTTAATATTTCCTTCTTCATTCATATTGAAAACAACCAAGTCAATGTCATTATCCATTGATAAGGAACTTGCTGTCGAATCCATAATTTTTAGACCTTGTTTTAATACTTCCAAGTGGGTCAATTCATCAAATTTCACTGCATCGGCATTTTTTCTCGGGTCATCATTATAGACACCATCAACCCCATTTTTAGCCATGAGGATGGCATCAGCATCAATCTCAGCAGCACGTAGAGCTGACGTTGTATCTGTTGAAAAATAAGGAGATCCAGTACCAGCAGCAAAAATCACAATACGGCCTTTCTCCAAGTGACGAAGAGCTCTTCCTCTGATGTAGGGCTCAGCAATTTGCTGCATATTGATTGCTGTTTGAACTCGTGTATCGACACCGTACTGTTTCAAACTATCTGCCATTACCAGAGCATTCATAACAGTACCTAGCATACCAGTATAATCAGCAGACACGCGATCCATACCTGCAGCTGCAGCTGGTTCACCACGCCAAAGATTACCACCACCAATGACTAGAGCAATCTGAACACCTGAACTGTGAACATCTTGGATTTCCTTAGCAATTTTCTGCACTGTAGGAAGATCAATTCCAACACCTCGCTCACCAGCTAAGGCTTCACCTGATAATTTAATCAAAACACGGTTATATTTTGGTTTTAACATATCTACACTCCTTATGTTATCTTTAATATTCTACCACAAATCAGAGACAAATAAAAGCAGAGTTTATCAAATTTAAACTGCTAATGCCAATTAAGAATATCCGCTTAAAGGCTATTTATTAACCTTCCTATGTTTATGTGATTAGCCAATAGAGCAATAAGAGATGAAGCGGGTAAAAGGAATGGTAGAATAAACTCTCCCATTTACCAAAGCGAATGGAACGATCATCGTAAAAATAGATGAGAAATGAAGCTATAAATAGACTGTTTTTTACCCACCAAAACTCATATAAACTAAAGGGTAGTAAGGCATTGATGGTAGAACTAATACTTAGAGTAAACAACATCGTCATCATAAAACCTGATAAGCCATAATCCACATTCAAATATTCCATCAAAACTGCGAAAGCAAGAGACAAAATGACTAATAGTATCTGTTTATCAAACTGCTTCCATTTTTCTGCGATGAGTAAGGCAAGACCGACAAAAAAGAAATTCCAAATGACATTTTGCCTATTCATATCAAACCAAATATTCTCACTAATATCAAATGGTATTTCAGAAATCACTGCTAAAACAAATAAGTGCTTAACCAGTTTTGATAAACTATTAGTCTTATGAAAACTCAAAGCCATTTGAAAGGCGAAAAGTGGAAATGCGATACGTCCAATAGCTCTCAAGATAAGCACTTGATCAAAAAGAGTAGGGTCAACTGTTGTCAACCTATCACCAATATGATCTACTAACATGGTAACTAAGGCAATCATTTTTACAGTCCGTCTATTGATAATTTTTAGTGTCATAGATAAGTCTTTCTTTATTATACGAAAAAACCCTCACAGGCGTGAGGGTTAGTGTCATATTACAATGAACTTGTATCAACCTTGATACCAACACCTTGTGTTGTAGTGATTGAAAGGTTTGTAATATAAGTACCTTTTGCAGTAGCTGGCTTAGCTTTAACGATCACTTCATGGAAAGCCTTGAAGTTTTCAACTAGCTTGTCTGCTTCAAATGATACTTTACCGATAAGTGCTTGTACGTTACCTGCTTTATCTGCACGGTATGTAATTTTACCACCTTTTGACTCTTCAACTGCTTTAGCAACATCCATAGTTACTGTACCAGTTTTTGGGTTTGGCATCAAGTTACGTGGACCAAGTACACGACCAAGACGTCCAACAACAGCCATCATATCTGGTGTCGCAATAACAACGTCAAAGTCTAACCAACCACCGTTGATTTTAGCGACAAGATCATCTTCACCAACAAAGTCTGCACCAGCAGCTTTTGCTTCTTCTGCTTTTGCACCACGTGCAAATACAAGAACACGAGATGTTTTACCAGTACCGTTTGGCAATACCATTGCTCCACGGATTTGTTGGTCTGCTTTACGAACGTCAATGTTCAAGTTGTAAGAAACTTCTACTGAAGCATCGAACTTAGCGAAGTTTAATTCTTTTGAAAGAGCTACAGCTTCTTCAACACTGTAAGCTTTTGTGCTGTCGATTTTCTCAAGAGCAGCACGTAATTGTTTGCTTTTTTTAGCCATGTTATATGTTCTCCTTGTAAATGTGGTCAATCTTAGATGAAGGTTTCATCTGAAAGATATTTCGGGTGGATAAACCGTACTTAGTCAGCTACAGTGAATCCCATTGAACGTGCTGTACCTTCAATCATGCTCATAGCAGATTCTAGGTTAGCGGCATTCAAGTCAGGCATTTTTGTTGTTGCAATTTCTTCGATTTGTGCACGAGTTACTGTCGCAACTTTAGTTTTGTTTGGTGTACCTGAACCTTTTTCAACACCTGCAGCTTTTTTTAATAGAACTGCTGCTGGAGGTGTCTTTGTGATGAAGTCAAATGATTTGTCCTCATAAACAGAGATAACAACTGGGATAATCATACCAGCTTGGTCAGCTGTACGAGCGTTAAACTCTTTAGTGAATCCCATGATATTGATACCTGCTTGACCAAGTGCTGGTCCAACTGGTGGAGCTGGAGTAGCTTTACCTGCAGGAATTTGCAATTTTACAAGTTTTTCGACTTTTTTAGCCATTTTAAAAATCCTCCTGTTGTGGTTTTGGCGGTAATTAAGATTTTTACCTCCCACAGTTATGCTTTAGAGCATACTAGATAATTATAACATACTCTGGTTGTTTTTCAAGCATTTTATCTTCCTTTTTGATTTATTTTTACTCTTTATCACTGCTAACCTCAAAAAAGTTTACAAAGACAACGATTAAGGGTAAAATAAGGTATATGATGACCTATAAATTAATTGCTCTATCTTTTCTACTTACAACACCCATTGTCGCTCAGATGATATGTCGTATTCTCCACCTGCATCATTTCCGGATAGCAACGCCTGATATTGCTTGGCCGATTTTTGCTATCCAAATCGTCTTGTTGTCAAATTTATTTTTTGAACATAACTTCTTGCCACATTATCTTTTGATGATGTCCTTGTTAACCTTATTTGTTAGTATCGGCAATCTCATCAAGTCCAAAACCTTCATCTACAAACGTTTTTTCAAATTATTTTGGCGACTAAGTTTTATCGCTACAGTTTTATTTTACCTAGCAACTGTCTTAGTTATTTTTATAAACAAATAAAATAGCTAAGCCTAAGTAATCTGGAAAAACAAGGTTTTTGAGTTTTAATATTCCCTATAAACTAAGAAATTAAAAGCAAAAAACGAACAAAACTAGGATTCTGGTAATCAGAACTTGATTTTGTTCGTTTTTTCTACTTTAGATTTGAGTTTGATTTCAACCTTTTTCCATATCAATAAGTATCATCACTGAGTCTGAAGAACTTTTCTAGGTTTTGTCCCTTCAGCTGGTCCTATGACACCTGCTTCTTCCAATTCCTCCATCAATCGTGTCGCTCTATTAAAACCTACTGATAAACGGCGTTGAAGCATTGAAGCACTTGCTTTTTGTGTTTCTATAACGAGGCGTTTCGCTTCTTCAAACAATGGGTCACCGTCTGAGCTACTAGAACCAGAAGAACTATTCACGTCAGTGTCGTCAATATCCCCTGGCTCAAAAGTCTCATCGTATTCAGCATCTGCTTGGCCTTTGATAAAATTGACAATACGTTCAACATCATCATCTGAGATAAAGGAGCCTTGTAATCGCACAGGATGATTTTCATCAATCGGCTTAAACAGCATATCGCCACGCCCCAATAGTTTTTCAGCCCCATTTTCATCCAAAATCGTCCGACTATCTGTACCACTGGAGACGGCAAAGGCAATACGACTTGGCACATTGGCTTTAATGAGTCCAGAAATAACATCGACAGATGGGCGTTGAGTGGCTAAAATCATGTGAATGCCCGCCGCACGTGCCTTTTGCCCCAAACGGATAATAGAGTCCTCAACTTCCTTACTCGCAACCATCATCAAGTCTGCCAGTTCATCAACAATGACGACAAGTAATGGCAGCGGAATTTCTTTCTCTTGCGACTGGCGATTAAAGGTTTCAACTTTAGCATTGTATCCAGCAATATTACGGACACCAACCTTGCTAAACAATTCATAACGATTTTCCATCTCATCAACCACTTTTTGAAGAGCTTTACTTGCCTTACGTGGATTGGTCACTACTGGAATCAGCAGGTGTGGAATATCATTATAAACAGATAATTCAACCATTTTAGGATCAATCATCATAAACTTGACTTGGTCTGGTTTGGCCTTCATCAAAATACTGGAAATAATGCCGTTAACCGCTACTGACTTACCAGAACCTGTTGACCCTGCTACCAACAAATGTGGCATACGTGCCAAATCAAAACTTCGAGTCGTGCCATTAACAGCTTTACCCAAAGGAATTTCCAAGAGATTATCAGGATTGGTCTTAGCTTGCTCCCATAACTCTCTAAAGCTCACCGTTGCAATCTCGGAATTAGGCACCTCAATGCCAACCAAAGATTTGCCTGGAATAGGCGCTTCAATCCGAACGTCTTTCGCTGCTAGAGCAAGAGCTAAATCATCAGCAAGATTTGAAATCCGATTGACACGCACACCAACTGCTGGTTTAATCTCATATTTGGTCACTGACGGTCCTATCTCAGCCCTCTCAACAACCACCTTTATCCCAAAACTAGCAAAGGTTTCTTCTAAAATACGAATATTCTCCCTGACAATCCTCTTTTCCTTATTCTGATTTTTAGGTTTATCTGGTGCAAATAAATCTAATCCCGGTAGCTGATAGTTCAAATGACGATGTGGTGTGAAATCCACCTCAACTATATCTTCTTGCTCATCATTCACAGCATCAACCGAAATAGTATGAGAAGACACCTTGGTAGGTTGTTCAAAAACATCTAAATCATAAATGTCCTCTTCAGGCTCTTGCCTTGTCTCATAGCTAATAATTTCAGGCTCAGTGATAACAGTAGTATCTTCAAGAATCTCTCCTGTTTCTTCATCAACAGTGAATCGAGCTAAAGCTTCCTCCTCTAACCTTTCTGCTTCTCTCTGAGCTTTTTCATCTTTCAAACGGCGTAATTCTTCTTGACGGACAAAACGCTGCTGTTTCCTAAGCTCCCTCTTATCACGGAAGTTACTGTAATGAGTGCTAAAAAAGGTCATCACATCATCAATATCCCAAGGACTCATGATAAACAAGCCCAAGATGATAAATAACCCTCCTAGCAAGAAGCTACCGATATTGGATAACAGAAAAGCGATTGGTTTGTAAAAAAGAGCCCCAAACATACCACCTCCAGTAAACAACTTGGTACTACCTGAGGTTATTTCGCCTAATAATAAATTGAACGTTGTCCCTATCACTTCCTTATCTTTGACATGAGAAAAAGTGAATAGGTAAGCATGCCATTCCAAGAGTAGACCTATCAACAAAACAAAGAAACCAACAACCAATCCTTCAAATTTTTTCAGCCATTTTGCAAGTAATAGATAAGCAATGACCGCAAAAATCATCAGATAAGCTAGGCTACCAAAAAAGAACCTAATGAGGTTATAAACAAGAATACCCAGTACACCTAAACGTAGGGCAGCAAAAAATAGGATAAAGACAGTCAAACTAGTCAATAGCCATCTTTTAATTTTTCTTTGTTTTTCTAACTCTGCTTTCGTTGGACGGCGTGTGCGTCCTTTCTGTTGTGTTTTATTTGCCATAGTCCCATTATACCATAAATCAAACTGGAGATTTTGGAAATGACTAAAGCTGACCACACTTTTTTCTAATAGCAAAAAGTCGCCTTTCATGCTAAAATAGTTCTAAGAGAGGGGACAACTATCAGCCATCATCTATTAGACAGATTTAGGAGAGACTATGAAAAAGAGACTTTTAATAGGTTTGACAAGTTTATTGCTACTGAGCGCTTGTCAAAAACCGGAAAATTCAACAACACAAACAGAATCAAACACGACTACTGTAAGTAATCAGCAAGAACAAGAAAAACTCATTGCTGAGCGCATTGCTAGACTTAATCAAGCTGATTTTCCTCAACTGACGACTGAAGTAGCAGACAATGAAGCTGTCGTCAAAATTAAAACAACAAAGGGGGATATAACACTCAAGTTATTCCCAGAACAAGCTCCTTTAGCTGTTGAGAATTTCATGACACATGCTAAAGAAGGCTACTATGACGGCATTATTTTCCACCGTGTCTTGAACGATTTTATGATTCAGACTGGAGACCCTGAAGGTAACGGAACCGGTGGACAATCTATCTGGCAAGGCAAAGATGAAACTATTGATAAGGGACATGGCTTTGCCAATGAAATTAGCGACTACCTTTACAATATTAGAGGCTCTCTATCTATGGCTAATGCTGGACCTGATACTAACGGTAGTCAATTCTTCATCAATCAAAACAAGACCAATCAGGCTCCTCGCCTAAATCCTCAATTTGTTCCAGCTAAAATTATTGAGGCCTATAAATCTGGAGGCAATCCTCATCTAGACGGTCTTCACACTGTCTTCGGTCAGGTCATTGAAGGTATAGAAATTGTTGATGAGATCGCTGCTGTTGAAACAAACGAACAAGACAAACCTATTGAAGATGTTACCATTAAAAACATTGAAATCGTTAAAGATATCCCATTCAAATAAAATATTTTCGAAATCTTAAAACTAAAAAAACAAGAACTGCTCTTAGCTGTTGCCACAAGTTGGATTAACCATCTAACTGATTGTGTGCCATTCAGCGCTAGAGAGTATTCTTGTTTTTTATTATGCGGATTTTTGTTTTAATAATAGAGGTTTCATAAGTTGAGTAATTAGCATATTAAGCAAGAAAACTAAAAAACCTATAAAGGCACACGTGCCTGCTACTGTCAAATCAAAATAAATCGCCAGGAAATAACCTAAGGTCACATTCATAATCGCAAATAAGCCAGCTAAACCTAACATGGTCGAAAAATGCTTAGCCCAAAATAAAGCAGTCATTGCAGGCGCTACCAAAAAACTAATGACCGAAATAGCACCAACAGCATCAAATGAGACTACAATTGTAAGGGAAACAAGAGACATTGTTAGCAAACGTAATGCCACGAGTTTGATCCCTACTAGACCAGCCATACTAGCGTCAAATAAATATAAAGCTAGACGTCTCGACGTTACTAGGATGAATAAGATAACTAATACAAAAATAGCAATGCTTTTAATCAAAGCAACAGGAAGACTGACAGAGAAAATAGTCATCCTGTACAATGGTGCAAAAATCACCTCGCCAAGTAAAACCATATCCATGTCTAAATGAACATTACGTGCAAAAACAGAGATTAAAATAACAGCAACCGCAAAAAAGAATGAGAAAACCAAACCCGTTGCCGCATCATAAGCTAATTTTTGTGTCGTCAACCACTCAATACCATAAACCGTGAAAAGACCAAATACAGTAGCACCAACCATCAAAAATGGAGAATCCAAATCATGAACCAGAAAGAAGGCCAATACAATTCCGAGTAATACCGAATGGGAGAGAGCATCAGCAACTGGTGATTGATTGTTGACCACCAACAAACTCCCCAAAAGGCTACACGATAAGCTGACAAATATTAAAATTAACAAAACTTCAGACATGACGATTCTCCTTTTTCACATAAGTTTGATAAACAAAGGATACAAGTAATATCAACATCATCACTACAATGATACTTGGTCCAGTTGATAAACCAGATAAAATCGAGCTAACAAAGGTTCCTGTAAAGGCCGCTAAAGAACTTGATAAGGCTGCTAATAACAATGTTTGGCGGTAATGTTTACCCCACAAAAGACCAATACTTGCTGGAGCAATTAAAAAACTACTCATCAAAATTGCACCTACCAACTTAAGACCAACCGCAATCAAACTAATCATCATCAATCTTGTCAAATGATTGAGTAATTTGGCTGATACTCCTATGGTTTGTGCAAAAATAGTATCAAACAAATAGACTTTATAAGATTGGTAGAAATAGGCAAATAAAGATAAGATTATCAGTGAAACAAACACCACAAGGATAACGTCGTCTTTCTTAATAAACGCCGCTTGACCAAATAGATAGACACCCAACCCTGCTTGACTAGCTCCTTGGAAATAAGGATTACCTTGAATGAACTGTTTCAAAATCATACCTAAACTGAAAAAAGAAACAGAAACCAAGGAAAGGCTATTCAACAACGTATGCTTGGTATAACGTGATATGAGATAAACTAAACCATAAGATAGGTAACCCGAAGCTATAGCTCCTGACATCAGCAAAAGTGGATGTCGTGACTGGAAAAGCATAAATGCAACAATGACACCTGGATAAGAGGCATGACCTAAGGTATCACCAATTAAACTCTGCCGCGTCAAGACAGTGATTGTTCCAATCATACTAGAGGCTAGAGCAAAAACAATTGTTCCTAAAGCTACCGTCCAAAATGAATAATCAAAAAGAATATGACTCATAGTGAACCTCTCTATGCTAAATCAAAAAGTGATAATTCTTGAACAGTACGGTAGGTACGTTGATAGTTCTCTTTTGTTAGGACATCTTGGATATAACCATGATCAACCACAGACTGATTCAGCCATACCAAATAATCAAAATAGTTTTCCAACGTGTGCAAATCATGGTGAATCACAACAGTCGTCTTACCTTCTGCTTGAAATTCCTTCAATAAGCTCATGATAATATTTTCTGTACTGATATCGATACCCGCCAATGGCTCATCCATGAGGTAGAGGACAGCTTCCTGTGCCAAGGCACGCGCGATAAAAACCCTCTGTCTTTGACCACCGGATAGCTCACTAATTTGTCTATCTTTTAAATCCCAAATGCCTAAACGTTCTAATGATTGACGAACAATAGTCTTGTCCTCCTCGCTAGGACGCTTCAACCAATTTGTAATATGAGGATAACGCCCCATCAAAACAATTTCAAAAACCGTAGCTGGAAATTGCCAGTTAACTTGACTAGCCTGCGGAATGTACGCAACCTTTTGAGCAATCAAATCTGATAACTGAGAGGATTGACCTAATAAAGTCACCTGACCTTTTTGTCTTTTTTCCAGATGCAACAGACTTTTAAATAGCGTTGATTTCCCAGCACCATTTGGACCAACAATAGCTGTAATACTCCCTTTGGGAATAGAAAGAGAGACGTTTTTTAAGGCTTCAACAGCGTTATAAGACACGCTTAAATGGTCAACCGAAACAGCAAATTCTGTCATTTTTTTCTCCTTTAATAACTTCAGTCAATAATAATCGTCAACCATATTTTAACAATACTCTAAACTATCTAAATCTCTTATTATAGCTAGAAACAATGTTTGACCCATTGTAATGGATAGGTTTTTACAATTATTTACAAGAATTATGCAATTAAATAAAAAGATAGAAACTGGGCGCTAGTCCCAGCTTCTTGTCTCATAAAATGATTGATAACGTACGTCTTATTTTAAATGCTCAACAATAAGGTTGATATTATGCTTGTACATATCAATGTAATTATCGCCAAATTCACCTTCTGGTGCTAGAGAGTCTGAGAATAATTCCATTCCTTCTCCACTAACAACTTCAACACTACCGCCTTTAGCTGCAACAGCTTCTTTCAATTTTTCCATGCGTGCTGGGTTTGTTGTTGATTCTGTAAAAATAGCTTTAATATTGTGCTCAATGATAAGATTAACGGTGTCAATCATATCGCTGTTAGCTACTTCTGAGTCTGTACTAACGCCTTGCGGAGCATAAAGCGTGAAACCGTATTGTCTTGCAAAGTAATTGAAGGCATCATGCGGTGTAACGAGGTAGTGGCTTTCTGTTGGGATTTTTGATAATTCTTCTTTGTTCCAAGCATCTAGCTCATCTAACTCTTTTAAGTAAGCTTTGGCATTATCAGCAATTTCTTGCTTATGTTCTGGAAGAAGTTTTTGTAATTCTTCCGATGCGACTTCAACGGCTTTTTTATAAAGTGTGATATCAAACCAGAAATGAGGGTCAGTAATGGTTTCCCCATCCTCATCCATTTCATTTAAGTCTGACGCCACAAAATTTTTAGTAACTGCAACACCTGTTTGCTCTAAGGCATCAACCATTTTTCCTTCAAAATGCAAGCCATGATATAACACTAAATCAGCATCTTGGAGTTTTTTCAAATCACTTGACTTAGCTAAATAAAGATGTGGGTCTTCACCAGCAGGAATGATGAGCTCACGCGTCACATAATCATCTGCAAGAACTTTCACCATATCATCAAGAAAAGAGGTTGTTACTGTTACCACTGGTTTCTCAGAGCTTACTTTGCTTTCTTCTTTCGTCTGAGCACCACAAGCTACTAATAAAACAAGAGCTACTAAGCTAAACACTGCTGCAATTGTTCTTTTTAACATTGTTTCTCCTTTTCATTTTTAGGTTTACCTAATTACAATAATAAGAATACCTCACTCGAATTTATTTGTCAATAGATTTTAGGTTTTTTTATTTTATTTTTTAGTTTAACCTAATAATATTTTTTGGAAAGTCCTGATAAAATTTGATATAATGGATAATAGAAAGCGGAGAACTAATATGACACCTAATAAAGAAGATTATTTAAAATGCATCCATGAAATTGGGGAACGACAAATCAAAATCACGAATAAATTGATCGCGGAAATGATGGCTGTCTCTGCCCCTTCTGTATCTGAAATGCTAAAAAAAATGTTGAACGAAGAATGGATTAAAAAAGATGCTAGTTTAGGCTATAATCTGACTACAAAAGGACAACAGACTGTCAGTAATTTATACCGTAAACATCGGCTCATCGAAGTCTTTCTTGTCCATAATTTAGGTTATACTAACCATGATATCCATGAAGAAGCCGAAGTCTTAGAGCATAGTGTAACCGATCAGTTTATTGATCGACTTGAAGAAATGCTAAACTATCCTGACGTTTGTCCACATGGTGGTGTTATTCCACGAAAAGGTCAAAAACTTAAAGAACATTATCTTACCCTATTAGAAACCATTAGCAAAACTGGACATTATATCATCAAGCGTGTTTATGATAACGACTTACTCTTAAACTATTTAAATGATAACGGGCTAGCTATAGGGCAAGAGTTTCATCTCGTTCGTCATGACGATTTCGGCAAGACATGGACCATCAATTTTAACCAAAGAGAATTAACCATCCCCGAGCCAGTCGCTAAGCAACTATTCGTCGAAAGTATAGCTTTGTAAAAAGACATCTGCAGTTGTTGCTTGAAGATAAAATTGAGTTGATAATACAAATAAGGCTCTATAATTTCTGTAGTGGGTAACTCCACCATAGAGATTATAGGGCCTTTTGAGTATCAAAAAGTCCCATATGACCTATAATGAAAAGCAAGCAAACCATCATTAGAAAGACTCATATGGA
>NZ_JBRUGW010000044.1:0-14880 GCF_053206505.1 Streptococcus fryi
ATGTACCAATCTCTTTGCCAGTTTCATCAAGTGCTGGAACTGTCTTCTCATCAGTTGGTTCACCTGTTTTTGGATCTACCAATTTAGCTGGGTTCTCTTCTGAAAGTGTTACTGGTACTTTATCATCGCCACCTTTGAAGGTTGGTGTGCCTTCTTGTGGTTGACCTTGGATGCCAGTTGTTTCTTTTGGAGTACCTGTTGGTGTCACTGGTGTTACTGTTGGTGTGTATGTTGTTTCGGCAACTGTACCATTAGTATCCTTAGCTTGAACCTTAACAGGATCTGGTGTTCCTACAAAGTCTGGATTTGGTGTGAATGTCACTGCACCTGTTGCTGGGTCGATAGTGTATGTACCAACTTGTTCACCATCTTTCATTGCTGGAACTGGATCTGTTGTTGGTTGACCATCTGCTCCCACCAATTTAGCTGGGTTTTCTGCTGAAATTGTTACTGGTACTTCTGGTGAACCACCCTCAAACGTTGGTGTTTCAGTTTGTGGTTGACCTTGAATACCTGTTGACTCAGCTGGATTACCAGTTGGTGTCACTGGTGTTACTGTTGGTGTGTATGTCGTTGTTGTTGGTGTACCATTCTCATCAAGAGCACGTAAACTTACTGCTGGAGCTTCACCTGTGAAATCTTTTTCAGGCGTAAAGACAACACCAGTTGCTTCACCTTGATCATTCTTAGTAAGTGTATATGTTCCAACTTTCTTACCATCTTTTAATACTTCAACAACATCTTGTGGCTCACCTTCAGCATTTAACAATGTTACTGAAGTTTTATCAATTGGAACTTTTGAGTCACCTTCATTAAAGTTGACTGTGTTCTCTTGATCAGCAGGATTGTCTGAACCAAATGCAATAGGAGCTGTTTGAGGTTTACCTTGAATATCAGATGTTACTGCTTCTTCAGATGTCGGAACAACAGGAGTAACTTTAGGTGTATAAGTTGCTGTGGCTGGTGTACCGTTTGTATCTTTGGCTTCAACTTCAATTCCTACAACTGGTACATCTCCCGTATAATCTGGGTTTGGTTTGAAGGTTACTTCACCAGTAGTTGGGTCGATAGTGTATGTACCAACTTGTCTGCCATTCGTATCTTTAGCTGGCAATGTAGTCTCATCTGTTGGCTGTCCAGTAGCTGGGTCGATTAACTTAGCTGGATTATCAGCTGAAATAGTTACTGGAACTTTATCATCGCCACCTGTAAATGTTGGTGTACCTGTTTGATCTACACCTTGAGGACCTTCTGATGTCGCATCCTTACCAACTGGTTTAACTGGGGTTACTGTTGGTGTGTACGTTGTTTCAACACGTGTACCATTCGCATCACGAGCTTCAACCTTCGCTGGAACTGGTGTTCCTACAAAGTCTGGATTTGGTTGGAATGTGATTTCACCTGTTGCTTCATCTACGCTATAAGTACCAACTTGTTCACCTTCTGCATTAAGCGCTGGTAATTCTGTTACTGGTTGACCTTCTGCATTAACTAAGCGAATTGTTGTGTTATTAATTGGAGCAGATGGATCTCCCTCTGTAAATAATGCCTTACCATCAGTTTTTTGCGCTTGACCTTGAATATCTTCAGTTGTTGCTGGTGTTGCTGTTGGTGTCACTGGCTCAATGCGAGGTGTATATGTAGCTTCGACAGTTGTTCCGTTTGTATCGGCCGCTCTAACTTTAACTGGTGTTACTGGACCTGTATATTCTGGAAGTGGTGTAAAGACTACATTTCCATCTTCAATTGTGTATGTTCCCTGACCTTCAACAGTCACAGATGTTGCAGGAGAACCATTCGCATCAAGAAGTGTTACAGAATTTGGATCAATTGTTGCAATGCTTCCTTCTTCTGTACCTTTCTTGAAGTTGAGAGTCTTGTCATTTGCTTCACCTTTATCTGCTTCAAATACGATTGGTGATTTTTGAACTTGACCTTGTTTTCCTGTTGTTTCAGAGTTTTCTGCAGTAGGTCTTACAGGAGTTACTGTTGGTGTGTATGTCGCTGTTTTATCAATGTTTGTTGTAGTACCATCATCAGCTGTTAACACAGATGTTTGTTTCACAGTAACTGGTGTAGCAGTACCTGTAAAGCTTGGTTCTGGAGTAAATGTCACTTGACCAGTTGTTGGATCAATTGTATAAGTTCCTTCACCTGCAACTGTCTTAGTTGTTTGACCATCATCAAATGCATATGATGTAGAAGTAATGTGAGAATTATTATCAATACCAAAGTCTAATGTTTTACTTTGTGGTTTACCTTGCACATCTTCTGATACAGCATTTTCTGATGTCGGAGTTACTGGTGTAACTTCAGGAATGTATAATGAATCCCAGTTAGCTGCTAAGATACCAGTCTCATTATCATTAGAGAAACCATCTCCTTTATTCCAGTTTGAATCTTTACCATTGGCATCTGTTGTACGAACAACAACACCTTTTGCTTGACCAGTAAAGCTTGCCACTGGTTTAAATGTAACTGTAGGGTTATTAGCAGGACCTGAAATTGTATATGTCCCTTGACCTGGTTCTGTATATGATTGAACAAGCTGACCGCTAGTTGGATCAACAATACCTACAGGTGCACCAGCTGGAATTGTATTGGCACCAACATTTTGAGAACGAACCTCTACGTTTGGTTCAATATATGCACCTCTAGCTGTGAAAGTCAAATCAGCTGTTTGTGTTGCACCTTGTGTTCCTGTCGTTTTTTCTTTACTTCCTTTTGGACGACGAACAAGCATCACTTGTGAATCTTCTACTTCACCTGAACCAGCGTATCCAGTAGGAGTATTAACATCGGCACGAGCACCTGCGATACGCACACGAAGAGCTAACTTAGATACTTCATCAGGTAGAGTTGTTAAATTAAGATTATTCCATGTTAAGGCTACAGTTGACTCATTAGCTCCTGAGATTGTCTTAACACCAGCAGCTTCATTTGGTTGGAAAACGCCGTCGTTGTTAAAGTCAATCCATGCATTTAGATAAGCATCTGATGGACCATTTGCATTAGCTACAATATTTAATGTATAAGAGCTAGACCCTTCATCTACAACCTCATAAAGACCATTAGCTGCTAATTGGCGCTCACCTTCATCAGATGATGTATTGTTTTCGACACCAACTTTGTCATCATCACCATAGAAGCCACCTAAACGTTCTGCGTCACCCACACGGTCAATATCTGCTTTAACACGACCAAGCTGAGGAACTTGACGCTCTTGATTCTTTTGGTTAATATTACGAACACCGTGAGTGGCTTCACCATAACTTTCAGGCGCATCAGAACGGTCTTGGATAATTACACCAAAGATAATGCTTTGCTTACCAGCCGAGTTAATATAAGTACTAAACTCAGTAACATTACTTGAAGTAAAGATTGGCACAGAAAGTGTTAAGTTTGCACCGGGGTCAGGGTTCCCTGGATAACTGTAAAAGTATGTATAGAAACCACCGATGACCTTGGTCCCAAGACCAGCATTATCATTTGGGTTGACATAGGCTTGTGGGTTTGGGGTTTGCCCATCTGGGTAACGTCCACCTGCTACTACTCTTGTTCTAGTATCTAGTGGATAATTGGCTGGATCACTGGCTGAACGAACACCATCATTATAAACTGAAGGCGTATGTTGCATCCAACGTTTTTTGTTACCGACATTAAGCTCCCCTAATAAATCCCAGTTAGTACCGTTGGTAACAGCGTAAATCATCTCACGGTTGGTCAACTGCTCACCATCTGTAAAGAAGATGTCTACTGGTTTCTTAATACCATTAACGATAGCATGAACTTCGAAAGTCGCACCGATATCACTACCATCCACACTTGACCCTAAACGGTTTTTGGGGTTTATATCATCTCGTGCACCATTATCAAAACCATTTGCCCAGTCAGGGAAGTAAGTTTCTTGGTTTTTAGCAACAAAACCATCTACATCACCTCTATGGTTAGCATTAGTTGCTTGAGGATTATAGACTGTAGTCGCATAGTTTGTATTGTTCAGGGCATCAATTTTTTCCGCCATTGCACGGTATTCTTCTGTCGCACGGAATGGTTGTAATGATTTGACTTTAAGTTCAATTACATAGCCAGGTGCAATCTCTGTTCTAAACACATTTCCAACTTGGATACGACCAGCTGAGTCAAGAGAACCTTCAGCGGGAGCTGAAAAATCAAATAAAGCTATTTGCTCACCAAACTTGTTAGGCTTAGAAAGATTTTCACTCTCAGGCATGACTGGTTGAGTCGCTAAAAACTCATCAACTGGTACAGAGTTTCTAGGTTTTGCATTATCCTCAGTTGGATCATAAGGCTGTCCCAAGTTTTGTTCACCAGCTCTGAAACCAGTACCTGTCGGAATTGCCTTGCCTGCATTCTCTGGAACAGGCATTGCTGACGATTCTGGTCTAACAGATGGTTTAACAGGATAACCAACTGTTGGTTTTTTTGCTGGCTTAACTGGCTCTGGAGTTTCAGCTGCTTTTTCTTCCGCTGGGAGTTCTACTCCTTTTGGCTCTTCAGTTACAGGGGGTGTAACCGGCGTAACTGGCGCCTCAGCTACAACTGTTTCTGGCTCAGCTGTTGTTGGGGCAGCAGCTGATTCTGAAGCCTCCGGTTCAGCTTCTACAGCTGTGATACTATCTGTAGCTGGGGTTACACCAGTATGCTCAGCGGCTTGTACTTGATTAGCATTTGCAAATGCCATAAAGACCGTACCGATAAGTACTGACGCAGCACCAACTTTGAATTTTTTGATAGTAAAACGCTGTTTAGTTTCACTATGCTTATGATGTTGCATATTTTTCTACTTTTCCCCTCTCCCCCTGTCTCGTCAAGGGGAAAGTGTAATTAGTATATGTATAATTTATATACCTTATAATTTTATCACATGATAGTGTTCATGTCTACTAATTTAGCCCGTCAACACTCGATTTTTTTCAGCTGACCACACTAGTTTTTATCATAGTTTGTATCCTTTTTCGATAAACCACAATCCTCTTGCTCACCTAAAAACACCTTTCATAGTTCAATGTTGTAGAGTTGAACTATGAAAGGTGTTTGATAAGCTTTTCCCATATTAGCGATGACTACTCACACTAATACGGTTGATCGCTCTTTGAAGAGCTACTTTGGCACGACGAACCTCGTCGGCACTATGTTCACGTGTTGCTGCTTCAAGCATACGTTCGGCACGTAACCTTGCCCTTTCGGCACGGCTAACATCAATATCACGTTCACGTTCAGCAGAGTCAGCAACAATAGTGACTAGATTATGCTTAATTTCGATAATGCCTCCGTTAACAGCAATCCAGTCTACATGCTGTTCATCATCAACACGTCTAACTTTAACTTCATGCACCTCTAAGGGAGCAATCATGTTGACGTGGTTGGGCAAAATCCCCATCTCACCTGACTTGGTATGCACCAAGACAAAGGCAGCATGGTGGTCATACTTAATGCCGTCTGGAGTGACGATTTGTACAGTCATTTGTTCCATCAGTCACCTCTTAGTAACTCATGCGTTCAGCCTTGGCAATCACATCTTCAATAGGACCAACATTGCGGAAGGCATCTTCTGGTAACTCGTCGTGTTTACCTTCTAAAATCTCTTTGAAGCCTCTCACTGTCTCTGCTACAGGGACATAAGAGCCAGGTTGACCTGTAAACTGTTCAGCGACGTTAAAGTTTTGTGATAGGAAGAACTGAATACGTCTTGCTCGTCCGACAAGCACTTTCTCATCTTCTGATAATTCGTCCATACCCAAGATAGCGATAATATCCTGTAATTCACGATAGCGTTGCAAGACACGCTGTACTTCAGTAGCAACCGCGTAATGCTCTTCACCCACAATCTCTGGCGATAGGGCACGAGAGCTTGAAGCGAGTGGATCAACCGCCGGGTAAATCCCCATCTGTGTCAGACGACGTTCCAAGTTGGTTGTCGAATCAAGATGGGCAAAGGCTGTTGCTGGAGCTGGGTCTGTATAGTCATCAGCTGGTACATAGATGGCTTGAATAGAGGTTACCGACCCTTTTTGTGTTGAGGTGATGCGTTCTTGAAGTTGCCCCATCTCTGTTGCCAATGTTGGTTGATAGCCTACGGCAGATGGCATACGACCTAAGAGGGCAGACACTTCTGAACCCGCTTGGGTGAAACGGAAAATATTATCGATAAAGAGCAGCACGTCTTGTCCTTCTACATCACGGAAGTATTCTGCGATTGTCAAACCAGTTAAGGCAACACGCATACGAGCTCCTGGTGGCTCATTCATCTGCCCGAATACCATGGCTGTTTTTTCGATAACACCACTTTCTTTCATTTCCCAATACAAGTCATTTCCTTCACGGGTACGCTCTCCAACACCTGTAAAGACTGAGATACCTCCATGTTCTTGGGCGATGTTATGGATTAGCTCTTGGATAAGAACTGTTTTCCCAACGCCTGCACCACCAAAGAGACCGACCTTACCACCTTTTAAGTATGGGGCAAGCAAGTCGATAACCTTGATACCTGTTTCTAAGATTTCATTTGACGTTGATAATTCATCAAAGGCTGGTGCTTTTTTATGAATCGGATGGCGTTCTGCATCTTCTTCAAACGGTTGTTCCATGTCAATGGTATCACCAAGCACATTAAACACTCGTCCAAGCGTTTTCTTACCAACAGGGACACTGATAGGCTTGCCAGTGTCCAAGACTTCCAAACCACGTGTTAAACCATCTGTTGACTCCATGGCAATGGTGCGGACAACACCATCTCCGAGTTCGAGAGCCACTTCTAAAATAACACGCTGTTTACGATCATTATTTTTATATACAACTAATGCATTATTGATTTCAGGAAGTTTATCACCTGCCGCAAAAACAACGTCTACGACTGGTCCAACAACCTGAGAAATTTTGCCTGAGCTCATTTCCCTCTCCTTTTCATTAGATAATACACCCTAGCTGACCAATCAAGGCTAATTGATCGCCAAAGAGCATAAACTAATTCTTTCCTACTCTCACTTTACCATGCTAGGCTATTCCAAGGCATTTGCCCCAGCAACAATCTCTGTGATTTCTTGAGTAATTGACGCTTGTCTCGCTCGGTTGTACTGAATGGTCAAGTCCGAAATCACATGTTTGGCATTATCCGTCGCTGTCTGCATGGCAGTCATACCTGCAGCGTGTTCTGCTGTCTTGGCATCAATCAAAGCCCCATAAATCATACTTTCTGTTAACTGAGGCAATAATTGGTCTAAAATAGCTTCACGGTCAGGCTCTAAATCAAAGCTACCGACGTTTTCTTCGATAACTTCATCCACATCCAAATCGGTAATCGGAAGCATTTGCTGCACACGCACCTGACTAGTCAAACTGTTGACATGGTGGTTGTAGCACACATACAATTCATCAAACAGTTCATTTTGGTACATCTCAACCGATTGCGAAATAATACTACCAACCTGTTCAAATGTCAAGGGGTCTGCTAAACCTCTTAGTTCAAATAAAACTGGCATATGACGTGATTTGAAAAAATCTGCTCCGATACTACCAATCGCTATGATAGCATAATCTTCATCGTCTGGATGGTATTCACGGAAAAGCTCCATCATAGCCTTGAGAATTTTAGCATTATAACTTCCCACTAGACCTTTATCAGAAGTGATGACAATATAACCTGTCTTTTTAACAGGACGTGATGCCAACATAGGATTATCTGTCCCTGTTAACAATTCTGATTTTAATAAGTCAGTAGTGATTTGACGGATTTTAGATGCGTAGAGTTGGAAGGACCTCGTCGCTTGTTCAGATTTCACTAATTTAGCTGACGATACCATATGCATGGCACTCGTGATTTTACTTGTCTTTTCAGTAGACAAGATTTTGGTTTTGATTTCACTAAGTGAACCGACCATCTCACTCTCCTTTACTTAGCATAGCTACTTTGTTCTTTAAATGCCTCAATTGCTTGATTCAACGTTTGTTCATCTGGCAAATCTGTTGTAACACGAATCGTTTCAAAAATATCTGGGTAGTGAAGATCAAAGTATTCATACAAATCAGCCTCAAAAGCCAGCAAATCATTGACTGGTACACTATCCAAATAACCATGTGTCAAAGCGTACAAAATCAAGACTTGTTTCTCAACTGGAAGTGGTTTATGTAGCGGTTGTTTTAAGATTTCAACAGTGCGACGTCCACGGTTTAATTTTGCTTGTGTCGCAGCATCTAAGTCACTACCAAACTGAGTAAAGGCTTCTAATTCACGATACGATGCTAAATCCAAACGTAATGTTCCAGCTACTTTTTTCATCGCTTTGATTTGTGCTGAACCACCTACACGAGAAACGGATGACCCCGCATCAATAGCAGGACGGATACCAGAGTTAAAGAGACTCTCTTTTAAGAAAATCTGACCGTCTGTGATGGAAATAACGTTGGTTGCAATATATGCTGAGATATCCCCTGCCTGTGTCTCGATGAACGGAAGGGCTGTGATAGAACCACCTCCTAGAGCATCTGATACCTTAGCAGAACGCTCAAGCAGACGACTGTGTAGATAGAACACATCGCCAGGATAGGCTTCACGACCTGGGGGACGGCGTAGCAAGAGTGACAATTCACGATATGCAACTGCTTGCTTTGATAAATCATCATAAACGATTAAAACGTGTTTGCCGTTATACATGAATTCTTCTGCCATTGCAACACCGGCATAAGGCGCTATGTAAAGCAAGGGAGACGGTTGTGATGCTGATGCTGTCACAACAATGGTATAATCCAAAGCACCATAACGGCGCAAGGTCTCTACCTGAGTTCTAACGGTCGACTCCTTCTGACCAATAGCAACATAGATACAAATAATATCCTTATCTTTTTGATTGAGGATGGCATCGATTGCAATAGAGGTCTTACCAGTCTGACGGTCTCCAATAATCAACTCACGCTGACCACGTCCAATTGGTACTAGGGCATCAATTGCCTTAATCCCTGTCTGCATAGGTTCTTTTACGGATTTACGTTCCATAACACCTGGTGCTTCTGATTCGATAGGTCGAGTCTTATTTGTTTTAATGGGACCAAGTCCATCAACAGGTTGTCCCAATGGATTAACAACACGTCCTATTAAGGCGTCACCAACTGGTACTTCCATGATTTTGCCTGTACGTTTGACGGTATCTCCTTCACGGATTCCAGAATAATCACCTAAAATAATGATACCAACATCATTGGTCTCTAAGTTTTGAGCCATACCATAGGCACCATTGTCAAAAAAGAGCAATTCACCACTCATGACAGAATCTAAACCTTCTGCACGAGCAATCCCATCTCCGACATAGGTGATGATCCCTGTTTCTGTGACGTCAAAAGTTGGCTCAAATTGTGTTAATTGTTTCTTAATTAAGGCTGAAATTTCTTCGATATTTATAGCCAAGATAACACCACCTTCTATCTCATAATCTGTTTTAATTCTTGAATTTGATGTTTAATACTCGCATCAATCACTTTATGGTTAATCTCAATCACAAAACCACCCAACAAGGACTCATCAATGACTTCTGTCACTGAGCGGACACCCAAACGTAATTGACGTTTAACGATACGTTTGACGGCAGCCATCTGGTCTTCATTGAGAGGGACAACGGATTTGACCACCATGTCAAACTGTCCCATGGTGTATTGAGATGTGTAGAGAATCTCTTGAAAGATATCATAAACCAAGGCGTAATCGCGCTTTAACACCACCTCATCAATAAACTCTGATAAGATACTTGAACCTTGTTCTTTAATCACATTAAGGACATTTGTCTTTTCCTCATCTGATACAAGAGATTGTGATAAAAAGTTATCCAGAGATTGTTGTTCAAACACTGTGAGCACGGCTTGGATTTCATCTAAAAATGTCTGTAACTGTCCTTGTCCCTCAGCTTGTTTGACGAGTTGACGAGAGTATTTTGATATCTTTGTGAGTTGCTTTGTATCCATACTACTCTCCTAATTTTTTCAAATAGCGGTCAATCAAAGCACTGTGCTCCTCACGCGATAATTCTTTCATCAAAATTTCTTGTGCCAATTCGATAGATAAAAGGGTCACATCTTCTTTCATACCTGCTAGGGCAGCCTGTCTTTGTTTCTCAATATCTTTTTGTGCTTTTTCTTTTAACTGATTAGCCTGTGTTTCAGCGTCAGCTACAATACGATGACGCATCGTTTCGCCTGATGTTTTAGCTTCAAGAAGCATTTTGTCTGCAACCTTACTAACATCATCCAATTGTTCTTTACGTTGGTCAACGAGTTTATCTGCTTCTTGTTTCGCTGCTTCAGCCATTGCCAAATCACCTGAAATCTTATCAGCACGTTTATCAAAAATAGCAGTGATATTTTTCCAAGCAAAAAGACGAATAAGAACGAGTAGTAAGACAAAACCACCTGTTACTGTGATAAAATTTCCGATTTGCACTCCAATGGAATGCCCAAAGAATACGTTCATAAATTACCTTCCTCAACTTTTCTAATGGTCTTTAATCTTATTAGCGATATACATAGAGGTCAACAGAACAAATACATAAGCCTGAAGACAGGAAATAAAGACTGAAAAGGCTAACCAAATAACCATTAGGATAAACGAGATTGGCCACCAAACAGCATGAACCTGACTAAGGTTCAAAAGGAGACCAATCAAGATTTCACCAGCAAAAATGTTACCATAAAGACGAAGCGCCAAGGATACATAGCCTGGAATTTCTTCGAGGAGGTTCATGGGTGAAATAAAGGATTTAAAGTTGTTTTTAAACCCTCTGATACGAATACCTTCCATGTGACAAACAAAAGCTACAATTAATACCAAACCAAAGTCATAACCCATATTGGCTGTCGGTGACGTCCATAAGGTTTGACCATGACTGTTCTGAATGTGAGTCATCAAGCCAAGATTATTAGCAACGACTAAAAATAAGAACATGGTAAACAAAAAAGGCATATAGCGAGGTGTGAACGTTTCTCCAAGACTACTCTTAGCAACACCAAAAACAAAGTCATAGAGGTATTCTAAAACATTTTGTTTGCCAGAAGGCTTGAGAGACATTTGCCTACTTGCCCAAAAGACAAACGAAAAGACGACCAAAACTGTCAACAAAGTCATGGCCAAAATTGTGAGGTCAAACGAAATTGGACCCAAAGTTACCATTGGATTTGAATGAGTTTCCAAAAGGTCTCCTCCTTTCCTTGTGTTACATCGTCAAATGTGTCTAATTCAACACAAATGCCATTGCAAGCGTTACGAAGAAGGTACCTTCCATGAAAGCAATCCCTAGGAACATCAATGGGCGTAATTGGTCTAACAATTCTGGTTGGCGGGCTGCTGATTTCATCATTGAACCAATCATCACTCCTTCACCAACTGCAACACCTAAACAGGCAATCCCAAGTGCCAAGATTCCTAAACTCATTATCATTTCTCCTTTTATAATTTTTTTACCAAGCTAGTATAGTCCTATTTTTCACTATTGTCAATGAAAACTCGGTTTTTCTTGGTCCTTTTTGAAACTTTCCTGACATTTCTGAAAAAAGTGTCCGATGATCTCCGAACATTCTCACAAAAAGAAACTGATACAAAAGTGAAAACAAAAGTACAAAAAGCGAACACACTAAAATTTCTAAACAATAAGAATACTGTGAGGTTCGCTTTTCTATTAGTTATCAATTTGAAAATGTGATGATAAAGAAACTCCAAATTAATACGTTATCGTCAACAGTAATCGAAACCCTTCTGGATTCTCTACTAACCACATGCTCATAAATAGACCTTACTTTACCATGTCCTTGGTAACCGATTAATTCACCATTTCCCAAAGAATCTAATTAGATAATCAGGTATAGCATATAGAGGTATCTCCTTTTTAGTAAACTCTTCTCCATGTCTGGAAATGATATGTTCTAGCACTACTTTTGAATGCCCTTTTTTTCTAGCCAAACCACTTTACCAGAAGAATCTTTTCCAACAACAATTGCTTCGTCTGGATTATATTTAAATTATTTTCTACTCCTTTCGCTCCAGCTAACAAAGATATCATCCTAAAATATAACTACCGACCTTATTAACTAAGGTATATCACTTGGCAGTTGTCTTTTCAGCCTCTGTCGCCGGTTGACCTGTAAATGGATTTAGTCCTGTATCATTGACTATGAGCAGTCAACTTCGTCATAAGACATATCAAGACCTAATGTCAGGACGTTACAAATTACAATTCACCCTTCACAATCTCTTCAAGATATTCATCTAATTCATCACCAACAAGTATTGTTTCCTTAAGCCCTCGGTCTGAAAATCTGCCAAGCGGTGTTTCAATAACCTTTAAGGCCTCAATATCTTCTCTGTATAGGCGTTTCGTATAATAAAATTTATCTGTTCGTTCAAATCCTAATTGTTCTGCAAGTTCTCCTTCTGTAAAATCAAGAATAACTTCATAGTGATTTTCAGAAATTGCCAGAGGATTAATAGCGGTGTGGAGATGGTACCAACGATTTTTAAATTGAACATTATAGGAGATTCTCCAAATGTACGATAAAGACACCTGTGAAACCACCTTAGAAAAAAAATCTTCTGCTCTATTTCCCCAAGGATCAACATAATCGTGAAACCCATCATCCTTAGTATAGCTATATAAAACTACATTCATAGTTTTTTTTTCAAATTCAGCTGTATAGCTTTTATTTTTATAAATTGCTTTCATATCTTTATCCTCTATTCTATGGTTTTAGCTCAATCCAACCATTTTGTTGTGTATAGCCATACTTTTGAACAACCTCTCCAGATTGACTATTGTAAACAGTAATGGTATCACCAGTTTGATATTGATATTCTACATTCTTATGAATTTTAAATTCTGGCAACACAATATTCTCAGACCCAGTAAACCCTCGCCCTGTAAAAGGGTATTCGTCAACTTTAGGATCTGATAAGGGAATATCTAGGCGTGCTTTATGATCCAAATCAAAATTGATTTTAGCATAAGTTTCATCAAGACCTGGATGATAAGGTGTGTTATGATAATCAAGTCGATTACCCTCAAAAACCTCGTACAACGTTTTTAGACT
Source organism: Streptococcus fryi (assembly GCF_053206505.1). NCBI lineage: Bacteria > Bacillati > Bacillota > Bacilli > Lactobacillales > Streptococcaceae > Streptococcus > Streptococcus fryi. The sequence goes on from NZ_JBRUGW010000044.1 coordinate 13,084, forward strand.
ACTTGAATGCGAATCAATAGAAACAAAACCTGATACAGTGTTATATTGACTCCCATGTTTCACAATCCCCTCAACATAGCTAGATGGAATAATTTTTGCCATTCTTGTCCCGTTCTCTGGCAAACCGACTTGCAAACGAATATCCCTGACAATTGCTGTTTGTTGAGGTGATAATACCGAATCCGCATCTGTCAAACGAAGAAAATCATCAACGGTATAGCCACGTCTATTAAGTACGCTAGAAACATCATCTGCAGTATAAAGAGGTGTCGCAGCTCTGGAACCAGAACTTGTCAGTTCCGAAAAATCAATAAATGCCCCAATCACAGAAGTAGCCATTGTCGAACTACTTTTTACCCAGCCATAATGTTTAGCAACAAGTTTCTCACTCTCTGTCGCAGCTTGTCCTGTAAAAGGATTTAACCCTTTTTCATTGATATGAGCATTCAATTTTTCCATAAACTGTGGATCACGCCAGTCAATTGGCTCTTTAGCCATTAACTGCTCAAAGCGATAGTATAAATAATCTATTCGAGCCTTTTCTTCTTTATCAGCCAAAGCATAACCCAGTTCTAGGCCTTTTCTCGGAAGAAGAACACTAATTTTAAGATTTGTAATGTCAAGCAACGACATTGCGTCTATTTCTGACTTATCTTTCAAAGACAGATTAGCAAACATTGTGTCAAGATGTTCTTTTTCTTGTAGGCTCATCTGACGCTTTTTGCTACATCATTATTCATAAACTAGTTAAAGATATCACCATGAAAGTTCGCATGAAGTTTTAAATTTAAAAATATGTGATATCAATACTGCTAATATTGCTGCGTGAGTTATAATTCGATTCTATTTGTCCCCATTCATAAATACTATCTATTTCAATATTAAACATTGTTAAAATTGTATCATGACGTATTTTTCTCTGGACTTCTTGTTCAGGTACGATAGAAAAATCATTAATAATCAACGAAACGGAATGCAGTATTTCTTCCTTAAAGAATAAACTTATAATAAAAGTTTCATTGAAGATTTTTAGATTTCGAAGATAAAACACCCTTTTCGAATCTTGATTAGAAAAATAATTAGTTTGCCTAAAATCCTCAAATGTCATGCCTCTAAATAGACATAAACCTTCCTCAAACATAACAGTCCCTATATTTTTATCAATCATTTATTACCTCACTTTAACTTCACATTCCCAACTTCACGAACGAGTTCGTCAGCTATTAATTTATCAATATCAGGAACAAATACTTGTGGTAACTGACCTTTTCCAAATTGCGGATTAGCTTCCACTATGCCATATGCTGCATCTACCTCAGCTTCAAATACATAAGCTCTCATTGTCTTTCTATATCCAAAAATAGGATGCTCCTCAACTTGTAAGCCTTCAAAAAGTTCTTTAGAATCTAAACCAGAATTCATAACAGCTGATTCTGTTGTAAAATATTCTGTACCTCCTGGCTCACCTCTAAATAATACTACTCCTTTTTTTAGCTTTATATTTCTATACTTATCTACACCTGGATATTTTCCACTTCCTTGAAAACTTTGAGCCTTCTTTGTCGGAGAATTATCTGAATCAACAGCAATTTCATAACCAATGTCACTTAATTGATAATTTGAAGAATTAGAATAATATTTCCCAACCACCTTCGGCCCAGCCAACAAAGAAATCACCCCTAAGATATTACTGCTCAGCTTAACTGGTGTATATAACTTAGCAGTTGTTATTTCAGCTTCCGTTGCTGGTTTGCCAGTAAGGGGATTTATCCCAGTCTCATTGATATGAGCATTCAA